>CALKAJ010000226.1 GCA_937983305.1 uncultured Ignavibacteriota bacterium
CAAATTGTTCAATGAAGAGGATTTGGAGTCTGAAGAAAAAATAGTAAGGAAACTCAGCAAATTTATAGGTGAAATTAAATATAAAGTGTATTATGGCGATAATAATTAGAGAATCAAAAAATATTAATGGTAAAGTTTATGAGGATTTAAAAGTTTATAAATCTGATTCATTTGTAATTTCCCCTAAAGATGAAAAAAAAGCTGAGGCGTTTGATGATTATTTGAAAAAACAAATTGAGTCAATTCTTAAGGATGTAAAAAAAAATGGTCTATATAAATTAAAAAGTAAAAGCGGTGTAATAAAATTATGGTATTATGTGGGAAAGCGTTTGGCATTTATTGATGATCCTGAAATATTACATCCTGCCGATAGAAAATTTATATGGAAAGCAATTTGGTACCATGCAAAGGAATTGGCTCCAGGCGATGCGAAGACAAGAGCTGGAACTGTCAGAGATCATTTTTCATATTGCTATCGCATCGCAAAATATAATGAAGAATTTGTTTATAACGCAGGAACATGGGGAAATTGGATAGATTTGTTTGATTCGCCAATTTGTAGCAATTATTATTTTTTAGAATGGCTAAACTCAAATGTAGAATATATTAAGGAAAAGAAAATAAATGGTTGGTTAAGAAAATTCATAAAAGAGATAAAGCACGAATTTCAGAACAAAGATATGTCGTTTCTGAGCCAAGAATACATCAAGGCAAAATGTGATGGAATATTAAATAATTTTATTTTATCACTTTAAAATCAATGGTTTTGTATTTTTTTTTTCTTCATACATTTTCTCAGCAATAGAATCTAGAGAATCTAAATATTTGATTAATGATATTAAAGAATGACGAAAAAATTTATCTTCCATTTGTCTCAGTTCAAAATATGAATAGCCAGAATCACTAACTTTTCTTTTTAAGTCAAGGTAATTAAAATATGTCTCGAAAATTGGTAATGAATAGTTAATAATTCTGGAAGAAGAATTATAATCAATAATATTTAACTTTTCTAATCTATTGACATAATCACAAAACATATCTTGGTATGTTTTCCCATGTGTATTAATATTATAAATTATACATTTAAGTTTTATATAATTGATTAATCCGTTATGTTTAGATAAATTGTCTAATATCCCATAATACTTACTCTCTAAAAACCGATTAACATTATTTTCAGTTTGTTCAAAAGTTGATTCGGTAAAATTATTTTTTCGAAAATAATAATAAATACTTCTATCAATTTTTGAAAATTCATACTTATTGAAATAATCTTCCGAGAAATCCTTTTCAATATATAATTTACACCCTAAGTACTCTAAATAATTTAATGTTACTGTTCTACAATATTTAGTGTTCAATGAATATATTTCTAAAAAACATTTTAGATCTGAATATTTATATTCTCTTCTGGTATTATATTTTTCTCTTTTATATCTTTTTACATTAATCAATATAACATTTTGATAAATTGTAATTAATTTATCGTATGTAATAATATCCTCTAGATAATCATTAATTTCATATGTAAGATAATCTATCCTATTAGAATCAATAAATAAAAAGAAGGGTTTAGGAAAGTTAATTTTTAAAAAAATATCTGTTTGATCAAAGTAACTAAAATGGTGAACATTATCAATCTTTTTTAAAAGCATACCGATTTCTTCCTCGGATAAATTTAGTTTTTTAATATTGGACTTTATCTTTTTAAATTTTTTAAAAAGTTTTAAAAAGTAAAAAATGGGAATGCTAACATATAAAGAATTTGTTAAGTAAAAAAAATATAAAAATGGATAACTAAATTTAGTAATTATATATGAGATTAGAATAATTATTGTTGTCATTATTAAAATTATGGAAATATCGCTAAAAATTATTCTTTTTGTAAGTAGTTTTCGATCAATAAGAAGATCGTAAAACTGAAAAAGAAATACGGTTGGGACTAAAGCAAAAGCTGCTCCAACCGGAGTGAACAAAAATGCAGTTAGAATATCGAAGTGATCAATTGAATAAATTAAAAAATTACTAAAGAGACTTATGCTGATAAAAAAGAGTATTTTAAAAAATTCTTTTAAAATATTTTGCTTTTTATAATTATCATGTAATTGATAAACATCTTTAAACATTTCGGACTTATTTATTAATTTTTAGATTTATTAATCAAACGGGAATATAATAAAAATATTATTTAAATTAAGTGTATAGTTATATTGGGCAATCAAATATTGAACTGAGATAAAATAATAATTTGAATGTGTTATTTCTCAATAATGTGAAAAATGTGAAAGATAATTACAAAGAAACAATTAAAACGACTTAATATTCATATCCGCATATTTTTGCTCTATTATTTTCAAAAAAGGTTGTCGTATATGTTTTTTTACTGATTAATATTTATTTCTTTCTTAATTTTATTCAGATACTCAATTATTTGCTGGTTATCTTTTTGTTCGACAAGTAAAACTTTCATTTTTAAATATGAATTAACCTTATCTCCTAATTTATATAATAAAACAGCTTTAATATATCTTAGTCTAAAATCACATTCTTCTATAATATTTTTTCTAAACAAGGATTCACCTGAATTCTCTAAAAAATTACTATATTTGTCTATTTTTATGAAAATATCTTTGCTAGGTTTATTGTTTACTAACTCTTCTATCTTGTTAATTTTATTTTTCAATATTTTAGCGGATAAATGAAAAAAGAAATAAAGGGGTGTAAAAAGAATTAATACTGCTAAAGCCGCGATAAGCATTGATAAAATCACGGAGTTTAAAATAATTATCTCTGTATTCATATTTAAATATATTTTAAAAAGTTTATAATGAATTCAATAAATTACTTGATTGCAAAAAAATAAAGATTATGGAATGAAATAAAATTGCAGATTGATTTAATTTATCATTTGGAACTAATTATTTAATATTCCTTGCTTTATATTTATTGCTGAACATTTCACTTTTGAATTTGCGTCTTAAAATTAATTGCATAGCTATCATAATGTATTGCATTCTTGAACTATTTTGAAAAACTTTACGAATAATTTAAACATCTTTCTATTCCGCCCGTGCAATTGCATCCCCGGTGCAAAATAGTGATGATTCAAAAACATCATTAACCACAATTCATACTCAACAAAAACATCTTTATAAACCTTTCCTTTTTTTGTAAAGTATTAATATAAAATTTTAAAATCAATGATTTGATATTTCTCCAATTTAAATTCTCCTATTGGAAATCTTCTTGCGGGTAAACGAAAGGGTGAGAAATTTATTTTTAACGGAAAGGAGATAGAAATTCTCGATGTGTTTTAATTTTCATTGAAATGCGAGAAAATAAAAGTTACTTTCGGAAATATTTAGTGGTTATTTAATTTTCGTTTTTTTAAAAAATTTAATTTAAGGAGTACAGGTAAAATGTTATTATCACAGCATTATGAATTTGTTTTTAATGTTTTCAAACAACTTTTTTTCGAGTCAACTGAAGATCTGATCGATAAATTATTTAAATCAGGTCAGCCGCATGGTGTAAACGTAATGTGGGGACTTTTTGGGGATACTTATAAATTGGTTTCACCTAATGCGAAAATTATTTCTGCAAAGGATATTAGTTATACATCTTTTGAAATTGAAAATAATATTTATGCTTATATTATCACTCTGCCGAAACCTGCTATGATTCCTGAAGCTTATTTTATTGGTTTGATTCATCGGAGTCCGGATGTTGAAGCAGGGATTATGGGAATAAGGAGATATATTACGCTTGAGAGTTCAATGAATTTTTTTTCTAAGGAGAAGAGTAATGCGGCAAAGCTTTGCGAACTGTTTCCGAAGGGGCGTACGAATTATGGGCTCGATTTGGCTCCGGATTTGGAAACTTTCGGTAATGCATTGATTTCATTGGTGAAGGAGCCGCAAAAGTTTGAGCCGCTAATCAGTTCAGGGATGTGAAGATATTGCAATGAGCTATTGATTTAAGTATTAATTAATCAAGAATTAAAACGGATTTTTGTCTTGACAAAAGCAACTGAAATGAATAATATTACGGAAAAGTTAAACTAAAACGGAATTAATTACGTAATAGTAATGTATAAAAGACTGATAAATATAGAATTACCAAAAAATCAATCTGCATTTCTATGGGGTGCAAGAAAGACGGGTAAATCAACTTATTTGAAATCAAGATTTGCAGAAAGTGTTTATATAGACTTGCTTTTATCAGATAGTTATATGAATTACCTAAATGCACCACAACGTTTAAGGGAAGAATTATTAGCGGTTGATAGAGAAAGATTAAAGGCACCTGTTATAATTGATGAAGTACAAAAAATTCCTCAAATCCTGGATGAAGTTCACTGGTTGATAGAGAATCGGGGATTGCGTTTTATATTAAGCGGTTCGAGCGCAAGAAAATTGAAAAGGGGAAAGGCGAATTTACTCGGTGGCAGAGCATGGAGATATGTTATGCTTCCGCTAACATCGAGAGAGATTGGAGATTTCAATCTATTAGAAGTTTTGAACAAGGGTTTAATTCCATCGCATTATTTAAGCAAAAATTTCAGGAAATCAATAAAAGCATACATTCAGGACTATCTAAAAGAAGAGGTTTTTGATGAGGCATTGACACGGAATATACCTGCCTTTTCAAGATTTTTTGATTCGATGGGTTATTCGCACGGGGAGTTGACAAATTATACAAATATTGCCAGAGAATGCGGTGTTAATGAAAAAACGGTTAAAGAAAATTATCAGATTTTAATTGACACTTTACTTGGAACACAGGTGGAACCGTATAAGAAAAAGCAGGAGAGGCAGGTTATTCAGAAAGCAGGAAAATTTTATTTATTTGATGTTGGAGTTGCCGGAGCGATAACGAAAAGGCGGATTGAAGAAGAAAGAGGTGAAGAATTTGGAAAAGCATTAGAGCATTTTATTTTTATGGAATTAAATGCATATAAGTTATATAATGATTATGATTTCGAAATAAATTTCTGGAGAACAAAATCCGGAATTGAAGTGGATTTCATACTCAATTCAGGAGAAGTTGCAATTGAAGTGAAAGGTTCATCAATTATAAGTAATCAACATATAAAGGGATTGAACGCTTTTAACGAAATTCATAAACCGCGAAAATCAATTCTGGTATGTAATGAAAAAACCCCGAGAATAATCGGAAATATAGAAATATTACCTGTCAGGGATTTTTTAGCGAAATTATGGAGCGGAGAAATAATTAGTCAGGTTTGTTAAGTTTGTCAAATTTCTTAAATTTATGGTTATATTTTTTTTTAGATTCGCAGATAACGCAGATATTCCGGGGGGTTCTGCGGATATAGATTTTGAATTATTTCTACAAACGTGCGACCCCTCCGGGGTCGTTTTTTTATTATGTTGTTTTCTACAATTTTTTATTTCTCAACGTTATGGGCAGGTGTGGTTGATGTTGCAATGAGCTATAGATTTAAGTATTAATTTATTGAAAAAAAATTTTTATATTTGAGTATAACAGAAATAATTTGAATTTTAGAGCTTATTGTTCATTTCCTTTTTGCTTTTTTGTAAACAGGATTTATTGTTGCATTTTCCTGCGGGGCTTTTTTGTTCAAAAAAATAATTTTCTTTTAATTAAATCCATTTTGATATGAAAAATATTTTATTGTTTGGTTTTGTGTTTTTTATTTCATCGGTGTGTTTTTCTCAAACGGGATTTCAATATCAGTTAACATATCCTCAGGGTAATAGCATTAATAGTGTGAATGCCGTTAATGATAATTTTTATGTTGCCGTTGGGAACTTGGGTACTTTTATCCGCACTACAGACGGCGGCTCAAGCTGGTTTGTAAATCATTTTGTGAATAATCTGAACACATCTTTTACTTCCGTTTTTTTTAATTCTTCATCGGCAGGTTTTATATGCTCTTCTAATGGTCATATTCTGAGGACCGTTAATTCGGGTACTAATTGGTTTACTCAGTCTTCAGGTGTGAGTTCGGCTTTGAATTCTGTTCATTTTATTACAGGCAGTTACGGTGTTGTTGCAGGTGCTTCAGGGGTTATCTTAAAGACTACTGATTCGGGTTTGAACTGGTCTCAAAAAACATCAGGGACTTCTGCATCGTTAAATACAGTTTTTCTTACTTCCGCTAATACTGGTTATATAGGCGGCTCAAACGGCATTTTGCTTAAGACTATAAATGCGGGTAATACTTGGGATTCGATTTCCGGAATTTACGGCTCAATCAAAAAGTTATTTTTTATTAATGATAATACAGGGTATTTGTGCGGTAATAATGTCATTAAAAAAACTGTGAATGGCGGTTTGCTATGGGATAGTTTGGCTTCTTTTAATTGCAATTCGGTGTATTTTATTAATGCAAATACAGGTTACTTTTCTTCAAATTATTTTAAGGTTTATAAGACAACTGACGGAGGAACTTCTTTTAATTCTCAGTCGTTAAGTTCGGGTTTCGATAATTTATATTCGATTGCAGTTAATGCTAATGGCATTGGTGTTACTTCAGGGTTTAATGGTTTTATTTTCAAGACTACAAATTTTGGTGAAAACTGGTCTGCCTTGCACAGGGCACATAGTGAATATTTATCTTATCTGAATTTCTTTGATGCGAATACCGGTATGGTTGTTGATAGGATGGGTGCAGTGCTAAGGACATATAACGGCGGTATTAATTATACTCAGATTTCACAGCCGGGTGCTTATATTTTAACGGGCTTCCATTTTACAGATTCAGTTACCGGTTACGGAGATCGGAAGAGCACACGTCTGAACTCCAGTCACGAATCACCATC
>CALKAJ010000227.1 GCA_937983305.1 uncultured Ignavibacteriota bacterium
CCACCGAGATCTACACTCTTTCCCTACACGACGCTCTTCCGATCTCCATCAGGTCAGATTTGATGCAAACAATTACGGGTATGGAGAACTATCAAGCGGAGTGTATTACTACAAAATGACGACAGAAAAATATTCGGAAATAAAACTAATGGTACTTCTCAAATAAATAAAATCATTTATAGTTAAAAATCGAGTTCAACAAATCTCTAAAAGACTTGATTGTAAATGGTTTTGAGAGGTAATGTGAACAGCCGTTTTCAAGAAATTCGTTTCTATCGCCTTCCATTGCAAACGCAGTCAGTGCTACAATAGGAATATTTTTGTAGTGAGATAATTTTCTGATAATTTTTGCGGCATCAATTCCGTCAATTCCGAGTCCGAGATTAATATCCATCAGAATAAGGTCGTAATTAATTTGCTTTGCCTTAATTATTCCTTTATTACCGTCATTTACAATATCAAGCAAATACCTATCCCGGCAAATAACTCTAACAAGTTCTTGCGAATCAAGGTCGTCTTCAACAAGTAAGATTTTCAATTTTTTATCTGTCGGAATTACCGGGCTGACATTGACAACATCTGCAGCTTTTTCATTTGTTTCATTATCTTCAGCCTCTTTAAATATTCTCGGCAGTTCAATTGTGAATACTGAACCTTTCCCAAGATTACTCGATATGAAAATTATCCCTCCTAACAGCTTAATAAATTTCTTGCAAAGAGATAAACCAAGACCTGTGCCTTCAAAACTTCTTCCCCTTCCTTCACTTTCCTGCCTGAACTCATCAAAAATAATTTCCAGTTTATCATTTGCTATTCCTATTCCGGAATCTTTTATTTCTATTACGACTGAGTCATCTCTGTCAATTAAAGAAATTTCAATGAAACCTTCCGGAGTATATTTAATTGCATTATCAATTAAATTTTCGAGAACATTATTGATTATATTTTCATCGGTTATAATTTCCAATTCACTTTTTGGGAGATTTATAATATAGTCGAGTCCTCCCTTTTCTGCTTCTAACCTGAAAAGTTCATACGAATTTTTAACAAGAGTGTTAAGATTTGTAAGACTTTTTTTCACCTTGTAAATATTTGCTTCAAGGCTTGATAAGTCGAGAATCTGATTGAGCGTGCTTAGTAGTCTTTGTCCTCCGTTAAAAATTATTTCCGAAATAGTTTTAGTCTCATCTTCCTTAGTGCTGTCTTTGAGATATTCGGAGAAACCGAGAATACCATTTAAAGGGGTTCGAAGTTCGTGGCTCATATTTGCCAGAAAGTTCGATTTCAGCTGATTCATTTTTTCCGCTTCTTCCTTTGCCAGAATCATTTCAGTAACATCGTGAGCAACAATAATTCTTCCATTTTTATGAATATCTGAGATTATATGAGATAAAATTTCCACAAAAATAATTTCTCCGTTTTTTTTCTTATGCCTCCAGATTCCGGCATTATAAAAATTATTATGTTGAACTTTGTGGTGTTCAAGTATTTTCTGAAAATCTTCTTCGGGACGTATCATCGAAATAGAACTTCCAATTAATTCCTTTCTGGAGTAACCATATTTATCTATAGCGGCATTATTTACCTCAAGAAAAGTAAGAGATTCAGTATCATATACCCACATAGGCTGCGGGTAGTTAAGAAACATGTTTTTATATCTGCTTTCGCTTTCAAATAGCTGCCTTTCAATAGTTTTTCTGTCTGTTATGTTTACTATTGTCGAAAGCAAGTGAGGGACCGCATCTATGTTAATAATATTAGAACTTACGAGACAGTTCAGTATTGTGCCGCCTTTCATCCTGAAATCTATTTCTTTCCCGTAAATATTTCCATTTTCTGTTATTTCTTTTAAAAACTCTTCTCTTTGTTTATCATCAACGTAAAAATCGAGTTCAAGAGTTGTTTTTCCGAGCATTTCTTCAATTGAGTAACCTGAATCTTTTACAAGTAATTTATTTGCCGCAACAATCTTTCCGTCAAGTCCGGTAATTAGAATTGATACAGGACTATTGTCAAATGCAGTAAAAAATAATTCCGCATCTCCCTTAATA
>CALKAJ010000228.1 GCA_937983305.1 uncultured Ignavibacteriota bacterium
CGATATGGTGATTCGTGACTGGAGTTCAGACGTGTGCTCTTCCGATCTCCTCAGTTGTCATTATAGGAGCTTCATCTTCAACAACTATCTCGCTTGTTATTTCCTTTCTTTCTTTGAGTTTTATCTCCCCTGTTTCAAAATCAGTTTTACTTCCGCTTATCTTTATATTTTTCACAATCTCTGTGCTATAACCGATGAAACTAATCCTTGCCTCATATATTCCGGGCTGAATATTTTTTAGATGAAATTCGCCGTTTCTATCTGTGAGTGTTCCTGTTACATTCGAAGAATCGCCCTCTCTGAATATCTGAATATTTGCAAACTCAATCGGTGAATTGCCTTCTTCAAAAACTACCTTTCCTTTTATACTGCCTTTTTTTTCCTGTGAATAAGAATTATTTGCAAAAATAAATAAAACAATCATTACAAAAATCAATAATAAACTTTTGGACTTCATTTTTTTTCAATAAAATTATTTACTACATTAGACGTAATAAAAAATAAAAACTTGCGGTCTAAAATAAATGATCCTTCTAACTCTCCAAATAAATATTTTAAAATTTAATCCCTGCTCTAATTCCCATCCTCCCCATCTGTAATCCCTGCTCTTTCCGCGTCCACCTGTCATATCCGTGTCTTTAGCGTATCGTTCTTGCTCTTACTTGATAAACTTTACAAACTTTACAAACTTTATGAACTTTACAAACTATTTATCCGTGTCAATCCGTTTCCAATCTGTGGCGATAGCCTATATCTCTAAATCTGTGTAAACCCGTTTTCTACCCTGATTCCCAAACTCCGGTTTGGGAATCCCGCTCTTTCCGCGTCCACCTGTCATATCCGTGTCTTTAGCGTATCGTTCTTGCTCTTACTTGATAAACTTTACAAACTTTATGAACTTTACAAACTGTTTATCTGTGTTAATCCGTTTCCAATCTGTGGCGATAGCCTATATCTCTAAAATCTGCGTCAATCCGTTAAATCTGTGTAATCTGTGTTCCGCTCTTTCTTTTGCTCTGTCTGTTTTCTTGCTCTTACTTTACAAACTTGATAAACTCACTCCCTAAAAAACTTCAACATCATCCCCTCCAACCCGCTCTTCCTTATCGGCTTCGATATATAATCAGTACAACCCGCCTCCATTGCCCTTTCCCTGTCGCCGGTTAGACCGTATGCCGTCTGTGCTATGATTATCACATCCTTGTTAAATTGCCTGATTTGCTTTGTCGCTTCATATCCGCTCATTTGAGGCATCCTTATATCCATCAATACTAAATCTATATCCGGATTTCTACGGCATTCTTCTACTGCCTCAATTCCTGTCCTCACCCTTATTATTTCTTTGCTGTACGTTTTCATATACATCTCAAACAACATCCAGGATGTTTCATCGTCCTCGGCAATTAATACCTTCAGTCCGGAAATTTCCGGAACTGCCTGTTTTTCCACTGAATCAATTGTCACTTCCATATTTAGATTTTTTCCCTGCACCGTTCTATATGGCAAAGTAAAATAAAATTCTGAACCAACTCCTTCCTCGCTTTCTACCCATATTTTCCCGCCAAGCATTTCTATATACGATTTGGATATTGATAATCCCAGCCCTGCTCCCTGATATGCCATCTTATCCGCTATATCTGCCTGTACAAATCTCTCAAATATTGCCGCCTGCCTGTCCTTCGGTATCCCGATCCCTGTGTCTTTCACAAAAAATTCCAGATATTCTCCCGCTTTTTTATATCCGAATTCTATCGAACCCGAATGCGTGTATTTAATTGAGTTCTTTATCAGATTTGTTAAAATCGCATATACCTTTTCTCTGTCCGTATAAATTATTGATTCTTCGTCAGGTAATTCATTTTTTAATGATAACTTCATCCCCTTTTCTTCAACCTCATGTTTGAAAAATGTGTAAATATATTCCATTTGTTTATTAATCTCTGATTCCTGAATATTCATCTTCATCAAACCTGCTTCTATCTTTGATATATCTATAATATCGTTAATTATATTTAACATTCTTTCACCGCTTTTTTCAATTATCCCTACATACTTCTGCTGCTTTTCCCCTGTTAAATTCGGCTCCTTCAATAATTCCGCAAAACCTAATATTCCGTTCATTGGCGTCCTGATTTCATGGCTCATATTTGCAAGAAATGCCGATTTCAATTTGTCGCTCTCTTCGGCTTTTTCCTTTGCTTTCAGAAGTTCCACAGTTCTCTCTTCTACTGCGTTCTCAAGATTTTTGTTTAGCTCTTCAATATATTTTTTTTCATTATCTAATCTGCTGTTTAAATAATAGTTCCTTCGTGCATATAACTCAATATTATAAGCCGCAAACATTCCTATCAAATTTGAACTTATATAAAAAAAGTTGTTGTTTATCATTATAATTGCACGCGATTCCGCAAAAAACATCGCCCGGATATTTACTATTATGTGTGTTGATCACCCCGCTAGGGTCGAATAAAAAAACCTTAGTTTTATAAAAAAATATCCCGCGGAAAATATCAACATCATTCCCGCATAATATGCGTAATTTTCCGGAACTAACATCGTCATTATACTTATTCCCGTTCCCGCTATTATAAAACTTATTAACAATAACTCCTGCCAGATTTTTAAAAAATATTTTGTGTATGAAATGATTAACACAAAAAGTAACAACGGAACCACAAATACAAATCGGATTATTTGAAAAATTATTGCAAATTCAGGTACCATTCGCGAATCTAAATATCCGAATATCCCGTACATAACTGCTACTAATACAAATGATATCCTGAACTGTGTTAAAGAACTGCGAAAATAATTTACCAAAAAACCACTTTCTTGCTTTCTCGGAAATGCCAACGTGATTCGGTTATATTCCATTCCCGCAAATGTAATTTCATTAATTGCCATACCTAAAATTTTTTATTCGTTTCCTTTTTATTTTATATCTTTTTAAAAATTCTATACCGCCTTGTAACTCTTTACCAACTCTCTTTCTTCAAAATAACATTATTTCTTTTTCCCTTCAATTCATTTTCTTTTACATCTCTCTCTTACTTTAAAAACTTGATAAACTTTATGAACTTTGCAAACTTGATAAACTTTACAAACTTGATAAACTTTATAAACTTTATAAACTTTATAAACTTTATGAACTTTACAAACTTTACAAACTTTACAAACTTTACAAACTGTCTCTCTGTGTCAATCCGTTTCCAATCTGTGGCGATAGCCTAATCTTTAAAATCTGTGTAAATCCGCCTAATCTGTGTCATCAGTGTTCAAAGTTCTTGCTCTTAACTTTACAAACTTGATAAACTTTATAAACTTACTCTCTGTGTCAATCCGCCTAATCTGTGTCATCCGTGTTCAAAGTTCTTGCTCTTACTTTCCAAACTTTTCTCCCAAAAATAATCCCGGCACGAACTAAATCAATACCGGGATTTGCTTCTATCTTCTCTCTCGTGCAAACTCTTTTTTAAAACCCCCGGACCGAATCTCTTCAAATCCGGGGTTGCTTCTATCTTCTCTCTCGTGAAACTCTTTTTTAAAAACCCCGAACCGAATCTATTCAAATCCGGGGTTGCTTCTATCTTCTCTCTCGTTAAACTCTTCGACAAACTTTAAGAACTTTATAAACTTTTTTCCGTGCTATTCTGTCAAATCTGTGTATTCTGCGTATCGTTCTTGCTCTTACTTTACAAACTTACTCTCTGTGTCAATCCGTTTCAAATCTGTGGCGATAGCTTATATCTTTTAAATCTGTGGCAATCTGTATAATCTGTGTCATCCGTGTTCAAAGTTCTTGTTCTTGCTCTTGCTTGACAAACTTATTTCACCACACTCATCTTCTTCGTCAACACCTGCTCACCCGCATTCAACCTGTAAAAATACGTGCCGCTCGACAACTTCTCCGCATTCAAACTAATCGTATAATATCCTGCCTTATAATTACCGTTCACAACCGTCATCACTTCCTTTCCAAGCATATCATAAATAACCACTCTCACTTTCGAATCTGCCGGCAAATCAAAATCTATCTTAGTCACAGGATTAAACGGATTCGGATAATTCTGAGATAAATTCATCTTCGATGGCACTCCAACCTCAACCGTTTTATTCAACTCATAATATGTATAGTTCCCGTTAAAATCTATTTGCTTCAATCTGTATTCATACCTTCCGCTCTCAAGTTTCTTGTCTTCATATCTGTATTGTGTCGGATTGTTCGTCGTCTTATTTCCCGCTATAAATCCAATTTTACTCCAGCCGCCTTCGCTTCCAGATTGCCTTCTCTCTACATCAAACCCCGTGTTATCAATCTCTGCCGCTGTAACCCAGTTTAATGTTACATCTCTTTTCACTATCTCTGAACCAAAACTCATCAACGCTACAGGCAATGGCTCGTTATTAATATACATCGGCGGAGAAAGCAGTGAATTCAATATTTCAAATGTGTTAGGAGAATTGTTTTTGTTTATAAATGAGCCAAATTGATTTGTGGCTGCCTTTATTCGAATTGATGCACTCTTTGATACATCTAATATTACGAAGTTCATCCGCACGATACTTACATATTCTTCCGTTAAATCAAATCCCGCCGAAGGTGTTAAATCATCAGAATTTACATTCGCTCCAAGTATTGCTATTCTTACGGCTCTTGTATTTATTGTATCTTCCGCATTGGATTGAATGTAGCAATTGTAACCTTCTTGTGATGTTAATTCAGCGTGCCAGTTTGTTCCGCTTATGAACCTCAATAATGTTGAATCATAGAGTACATCTGCATTAAATGATGCAAGTGTAGTTAGACTTCCTAATTCTGTGCCTTTAATCTGGAAATCTACTATAAATTCTCCGCCGAGTATTCTTGAGTTGGATATTAGATTTAATTTTTGTTCCACCGACTGCAATCTCGCCGCCGCCGGTATCATTAATATTATTAAAATTATGTATGTTATTTTTTTCATCTCTCTTCTCCTACATTATCTTTGTTGTTATATTCGCCTTTTTATTCGGTGCCAGCACATTGAAGTCACTGCCAGTTACATATCCGTCCATATTAAAATCCGTTCTGATATATCCGCTGCGTGCATCTCTTACACAGCAGTCATATATTGTATAATCCGTGTTATCTATTCCGCCGCTGAAGTCTCCGTCTGCCGCATACATTCCGTATAATCCGCTCTTTAATAACTGCGCACATGTCCCGTAATATTTATCCGTCCCCGTTGTGAAATCATATAATTCGCTCTGAGTTTGTAAATACACCTTGCTCTTAGACATTATCGCTATGTGATTTCTGTGATGTACCACTACATAATAACTGCCCGCACTTACGCCTACCTTTAACGGTACATACTCGCTTCCGCTTATGCTCAATACTTTTCCGTCTTTCCTCAGTAATCCCGCTACTGTGTCAACCTTTGTCGTTGTGGTCGAACGTACTTCTATTATTACCCAGTCAACTATGTCTCTGTGTGTTTCAAAAAAGTCTGCTGGTAATATTTCGTCTGCCGACCTTCTATAAACAAATGGTGTTCCGCTTTTTCCGCCTACTGTATCCGGAGGAGTTAACGGTAATAATTCTTTATAATTCAATGACGTTACCATCGTATCGCTTCCTGAAGAATATGGTCCTGCTAACATTAATTTCAAATTTAATGTAACTACCGGCATCTTCTGATAGTTTTCCCATTCGTAATTTGTTGCTAAATTCGTATATGTCCTCGATGATGGCGAAAATCCCATTCCTGTCTTTATCGGAACAACTGTACCGTTCCAGCCTGCATCAACCAATACCGAATATGAACCGCTTGCATTTGAATATACACTTCCCGGCAATCCTTGTAATAATACTCCGGGCTCCGGTGTTCCGTATTGGTCATATACATATCCGCCTAAATAATATCCGCCTGTGAAGGTCTCGGATTTATTCGATGTTACGTTCGAATATGTCTTACTTGCAGGACTCAAATTCAATGACCCTTTCTCAGGATAAAAGAAACAATTGTATCCGTAAAATACATTCACCGAATAATATCCCGAATCGTTTGTATATGGCTCGCCTATTAATCCTTTCATCTTTACCTGGCTTACTCCTGCTCCGCTTATCGGTCCAACTATTCTTCCGGATGCAGTATATACATTCTTTGCACCTGTTATCGAATAATTTACAGGTGCTCCTAAATTGCTGATTGCTATCAAACTCTGACTAAATGTGTATCCTGTCTTCACTATTGAAACATTTCCTGTCCATCCCGATGCAATTCCTGTCTCAAAATAACCTTTGTAATCTGTCTGTACTATTTCGCTTCCAATCGTGATGTTTACTCCCGCTATTCCTGTTCCGTTCTGTGTTGATGTTACCGTTCCCGATACTTTATATACATCCGAACCCGTTACCTTAATCTTGCTCGCATCATATCTTCCCGTTGTATTATTTGTTGTATTATTATCTCCGCTTATTATTGCTCCAATCCAGTATGTTCCTTCAGGCTTACTTATCACAGGTAATCCGCTCTGTATTTTTACTATTTCTGAATTCTTAGAGTTTAAATTCACTGTCTTTGTATAAGTACCTATTAAATCATCACTTTGCGTTATAATTGAGTCACTCGAAATATAGACATTTATGGTCACTTCCTGATTCGCTCTATTCTCTTTCGAATAATTCAACACCGCTAAACTTATTGAATCCAAAGCACTTCCGCTCTTCACTTTCTTTGGATATGCTTCCGCTCCAAGCGGTATCATATCAAATTCATTCGGTGTATTTAAATTTAATACCGTATTTATCGCATCATACTTAGTTGCTGTAATTCTGTTAAACTTTATCCCGCTTGATACTAACACCCCGCTTACCACATAATTGCCGCCATTCGGTAATATCGCAGGGCTTCCACTCATTCCGGCATAACCGCTTCTGAAACTATACAAAAAGTCTGTAAATACGGTATCAAATATATTTTTCCAGTTAAACATTGCCATTCCATTATAAGGAGAAGCAGATGGATAACTCGGGTTAAAGAAATAACCCGATTTATAATACGAATTAGTGTTATTATATCCGTATCCATCCCAGCCAACCAAAGCTCCGATAGGTCTATCGAGTTTAATTATCCCTAAATCAGTTGAAGAAGTACTAGAGTAATTGCTTAATAAATAGACTAATACCGGGTATGCGGCTCCATAAGGTTCTGTTCCGTTATCATATCCGGCTGTTACTTTAGTTGTTCCCATACCCGAATTGAAAGAAATTACGTGCCCTGCAGTAAGTATATGGTAAGGGTCTATCAGTACCCCTGTTACATTTCCAATCTTAACAACAGGTCTGTAAGGTAATGCATTCGGATTGTTAATAATATCAAGAGGTTTAAATACTCTGCTTGTATCCGTAGAATAGATATTTTGCAGAATACCGCTGTTTCCTGATGTATTTGCTGAATTTCCCGAGCTTGTGTATGATATTGCAATTGAAGTAGTAGCGTTGAGAGGGATATTGTACTGGTTCCAGCTCTGTGCCGGAAGGTTCTGACAAACCAAAAAAACAACCAATATTGTGATAATCCCTTGTTTCATTTTTTTTAATTTTTTAATCTACTAACTCAATTGCAATTTTTGTGCCAAAAATTGGAATACGTTTACACCAGTATTAAAGTGTTTAAATGTTTAGATTAGTTTTAAAATGAGAAAGGGAGTTTCATTTTGATAAAATAAAATTCCGGTTTGCTTTTTGGAGTGACCGGGAATTTTTTATATCTTTCTTGTGCTATTTTTTTCAAATCTATTTTAATAAGGTTCTTTTTTTTTAGGTTGTTCTTATTTTGCCGTTTGATTCGGCCGTT
>CALKAJ010000229.1 GCA_937983305.1 uncultured Ignavibacteriota bacterium
TTACTTTATGCCCAAACTCTTCGATATTTCTTTTAAGTAAGGCGATTGAAGCAACATCATCATCCACTAATAGTATATTTGCCATACAAATTTATCTTTTATTAACAAATAAAGATACAATATTTTATTTTATTTCACAATAACTAACTTCTTTGTATCGGAAAACCCTTTAGTAGTAAGTGAATAAAAATAAACACCGGATTTTAGATTTTCCGCATTGAATTTGTATTCGTACTGCCCGGCTTGCATTTGATTGTTTATCAGAACAGCAACTTCCCTGCCGAGTATGTCATAAATTTTTAAATTGACAAAGGAATTAACCGGCAGTGAAAATCCGATATTTGTAACGGGATTAAAAGGATTAGGATAATTTTGCTTCAATTCATATCTTTCCGGAATTTCAGAACTGATACTTTGAATCCCAACAGTGCCTCCGCTTTCTTTAATTCGCTGAGCGAACTCCTGATAATATTGATTTGCAACCAATGAGTCATAAATAATTAAAACATTTTCGTCGTTATCGGTTGCGGCAGATGCAGTCCAGTTGAAGGAGCCCGTCCAGACTATCGGATTACTTGTATTTAAATCAGGGTCAACAACCATATACTTATGGTGCAATTGCATCATATCATTACCAACCTTGTATTTACTTGTATAAACTCTTGCCGGAGGATTCCAAGCATTAGAACCATAACCCTTCATTTTGGAATATTCCGAACCGGTGCTATATGCATTAGAGGTATCAAAAACGCCTCTAACCATAAGGTTAGGAGGATTATATCTTACTCGCAAAGAATCTGAGAAATCATCCCTTGTGAATAAAAGCATACTGAAATTAACTGATTTATTTGCAGTTTTGATAACATCAACAAATTGTTTGGGAAGATTATCCGAAGGTGAGAAATAACATTCAACCTTCTTATTTTTTATCGAAAAAATATGAGGAGTATTATTCATTTTTTGAGAACCGAATTTAGCGGCTGAAGGATTTGGATTGTTATTATGTGAACCCCACATTTCTTCAAACTCGCGAGTGTATGTTTTGCATAAAGATTCATCTTGAATCATTATAACATTATTAACATCTCTGCCATAGGCAGTCTGATTGTAAGTTAAATTAGTTGAACCGGTCCAAAGCCAATCATCTGAATATGATGAAGTATCCCGTGAATCAAAAATCAGAAACTTATTGTGCATAATATAGTTGTTTGAATTTTCCGGTCTTTTAATAATTTGTATTCCTGCGGATAAAAGATATGTAATTAAGTCCTGATTGTTTCTGCTGTCATAAACAACTCTGATTTTAACACCGCGAATAGCCGCCTGAACAATTTTATCGGCAATCGGCTGGCAATAAGAATCGGCAAATGAATAAATAGCCATATCAATTGAATAGTTTGCGGAATCAATTCTTTTACCGAGATCATATACAAAATTTGCAACACCGTTTGCTTTATTGTTAGGCAGTGCAACAGAAGTATCAACTGAATAATTGAAATAAGAAGTCATTATGCCTCTTGAAGAAGAGTGAGAAGCAGTGCTGAAATATTTGGGAGAGTATGAGTAATTACCTCCTGTTCCGCTAGAAATAATCTGGGCACAATAAATTCTGCCGGGAAGCAAATTGTTGATAGTGACAGAGTGATTTGTAGTAAGTGTAGCATCATAAACAGAATCAGTATAAACAACAGGCTGATTAAGTGAATCGGAAATAAAATATTTAATTTTACTATCAGCGGCATTAGTGGTAAACCAATTTAATGTAACGCTATTCTGAGTGATATTACTTTCAACGGGCGGTTCAACTGACCCAATTGAAGTGATAATATCTGAAACGCTTCTTGGCTGAATCTGATATCCGGTACTATACGGAACAGAGGTTTTAAACTGACCGCCGATAACAATAAAATCAACCAGAACTCCTGATGGAATCTGTGTTCCTGGAATATTCGTGGCGGCAACAATTCTGAGCATACTTGAAAAAGTACCGGAAGGGTCTGTGACTGTGTAATTTACGTTAGAGCCCCAGCTACCGGAACCTGAAACAGTGACACCGTTAATTCTTAATAATCTGCCTTCGTATTGTTCGAATCCGTTCCACTGCTGATTTGCATATTGAGAAAGAGTAACAACAATTGGGGTAACATTATTGCCTGAAGATGCAACAGTAAAACTTGCAACCGGAGCTATTTGAAATAGTCCGTTATAATGAGTAATTGTTCCGGTTAAAACAACACTGTCACCAACGTTTACACCTGCCGTAAAAGTGGCATCATATACAGAAGTTCCTGCTGTATTATCCTGAATAAAAGATTGTACAGCGCCAAATTTTGCAGTTACAATTCCCGCAATTGTTCTTTGCTGACCCATAAGGAGAGGCACTCCATTTCCATCGTTAGATCGGAAGAGCGTCGTGTAGGGAAAGAGTGTAGATCTCGGTGGGCGCC
>CALKAJ010000230.1 GCA_937983305.1 uncultured Ignavibacteriota bacterium
ATGGTGATTCGTGACTGGAGTTCAGACGTGTGCTCTTCCGATCTTTTATTATAGAACACTTATAGACCATTTGTTAAAGTTAATTCGCAGAATATTCAGGAATAGCTTTAATAAATGGTTTTTTTATTTGAAAACTGTTTTTAAACTTTAAATTATTATTAAATGAAGTTATTCAGAGTTATAATAGCAACAATAGCACTTTCGGTTGTTTTAATATCCGAAGGATTTACTCAGTCAGCTGACTATAAAGTTACGGCTTCAGATATTAACTTCTTTGAAGTTGAATTTTACCCGCAGTATCTTGCTAATATAAATTTTAGTAATTCTGATTTCGATTTTGATAAAAAAGGGTCTCCGGGGCTAGGGTTCAGGGCATTTCCACTTTATCTCACTTCAGATAAAAACTGCAGAACAGAAATTATTGATATTAAATATGACAAAGTTGATAATCTTCAGGTAAAACCGATTCCTTCCTTGAAAAAAGGAAAAGATAAAATGACCGAAAATGTTTATGAAAACGATATGGCTATTTACGGAAAAAACTCTTTCTATCCTGCATCACATATTGAGTTTGTTAATTCCGGAGTATTAAGAGATAAATATTTTGGACATTTGAAAATTTATCCCATTATTTATAACCCTGTAACTTCAACCGCTCAAAAGGTCTCTTTCATTAAAGTTAGAGTTTATTTTAATGATGCTCCTGTACTTAGTCAAAGAAAATATTCACGGGAAGAATACGCTTTTCTTGCCGGAGGCGCCTATAATTCCCCTGCTGCAATTAACTGGACAGTAAAATCAATTCCTGCAATGAATACTCGCTCACTTCAAAACAGTGTACTCAACTCAGGAAATTTTCACAGACTTGAAATAAGAGAAACCGGAATTTATAAACTTGATAAAACATACCTGCAAAATGCAGGTATCAATACAAATGATATTGACCCCGCTACTTTAAAAATATATGGAAACGGCGGTACTATGCTTCCCTTCGATAATGCTCAAAATGTTCCAACTGACCTTATCGAGATGAAAATATTTGTAGCAACTGATGCAGGCGGTAAATTTGATTATTTATTATTTTACGGAAAGAGTGTTGAAGATTGGAGTTTTAACCAATTTACCAGAAAATATAACCATTATATAAATTATTTTGCTGTTAATAACTTGTTCTTTCTGACATACGGCGGTACTCAGGGAAGAAGAGCTTCAGTTTATAATTCCACTAACGTTCCAAACATTCCGCCTTTGAGTTCATTTATGGACAAATATTTTAATGAACCCGAAGTTCTTAACCTTGGCTCTACAGGAAATATATGGCTTAGTCAGCGAATTGGAGTTGATGGCTCTTTTAATTTTTCAAGAAATTTACCCGGCTATATACAGGGAACTAATCTTTTATTAAAAGTTAGACTTGCAAACAGCACATATTATAATTTAGGTTATTTTCAAATTAAAGATGATAATTCTGCTTTCTCCTATGTTTACCCGATTTCAGGCGTTTCAAATCCATTTTCTCATGCAACGATAGAAGAACTAAATCTGAATTACTCTCTTAATTCTGGTGCGACTTCATCTGCACTAAAAGTAGGATTGCCATCTCAGTATAATTATCCTTCGGCTCAGGGACATTATGACTTTTATGAGGTTCAATATAGCCGCTCTTTTTCAAGTGTTACAAATGATTTTATCAGAATATGGGCACCGGATACTCTCGCTAATGTTGAATTTCAGGTTTCGCCTTTCACGAGTTCGGATATTAAAGCCTTTGATGTTACTGATTATGGTAACCTCAGATTAATTAACCCTATCTCAATAAGTAACGGAGTTGTAAGATTTCAGGATGAAATTCAGGCTAACCCTAAAGAATATATAGTTTCCGCTTTTAGCAATTTTAAAACTCCGTTATCAATTTCCGGAAAAATTCCTAACCAGAATCTGAACGGAATTACAGACGGAGCAGATTTTATAATTTTCTCTCACCCCGATTTCTTATCAGCCGCTAACAGACTTAAAGCTCACAGAGAGACACCGGGGAAGCACTATTTAAAAACTTTTGTCTTTGATATAAATCAGGTGTTTAATGAGTTTTCAGGAGGTATTGCAGACCCTCTCGCAATGCGAAACTTTTTAAAACATGCTTTCATTAACTGGCAAACTAAGCCCGTTTATGTTCTATTCCTTGGCGATGGCAGTTTTGATTATAAAAACATTTACAATCTTTCGCAGAAAAACTTTGTTCCCCCTGTTCAAAAATCAGATCCGCAGATAAATGAAATATCGAGCTATGTGAGTGATGACTTCCTTGTTGAAATTAACGAGTCTTATTCAGAACCTTTTCCCGGAAGACCTGATTTTGCTACCGGAAGATTCACAGTCAACTCACTCTCGGAAGCTAATATTATGGTTGATAAAATAATCGAATATGAATCTTCATCTTCCTTAGGTAATTGGAAAAAAAAGATTATGTATGTTGCTGATGACGGTTGGACAACGGAGAATAATCAGGGACAGGAAAACAGTATTCATACTGACCAATGTGAAACAATAGCTGAAATTTATACCCCAAAAGATTTCGAAAAAGATAAAATATATATAGTTACATATCCTGCTGTTATTACACCGCAAGGAAGACGCAAACCCGGAGCAAATGTTGATATTATTAAAGGGTGGAACGACGGAAGACTTGTAATTAATTATGTCGGACACGGAAGCACAGACCTTTGGGCACACGAACACGTTTTTGTTAGAGACGAATCAATTCCCCAGTTAACAAATAAAAATAAATATCCTTTAGTAACCATTGCAAGCTGCGACCTTGCAAGATGGGATGACCCATTCTTAATTTCGGCAGCTGAACAGCTTGCAGGCGAATCGAACAAAGGAGCTATCGCAGTTATTGCTGCGGTAAGACCGGTTTATAGTGCTCCTAATGCAACTTTCAATAATTATTTATGGAATAATTTTATGTTTGCAAAGGATACATTAAATTTACCAATTCGTATAGGAAGAGCTATGTATAATGTTAAAAACCAGCTTCCAAGCATTTCCGAAAATGATGCGAAATTCTGCTTAATAGGCGACCCATCTTTGAGAGTCAGCCTGCCGCAGTATTTTACTAAAATTGATTCAATCAATAATGTTGCAACTCCTGATATTGCTGAACTAAAAGCCCTGCAGAAAGTCAAAATTTCAGGAAGAGTACTGAGACCGGATTCAACTTTCTGGAGTGATTTCAACGGAAATATCAATCTGAAAGTTCTGGATGTTGATAAACAAATACTTTTGTATGATTATGGATATCCGTTTAGTTTCAGACTTGACGGAGGAAATATATTCTCGGGAGTATCACAAGTCCGGAATGGTAAATGGACTATTGAATTTGTTGTCCCGAAAGATATTTCTTATACAAATGGTACAGGTAAAATGCTTTGTTATTTCAGTGACGGTGTTAATGAAGGTTCGGGATTTAACAATACGTTTATAATGGCAGGTCTCGATTCGAATGCTGCTATTGATACAATTTAGCCAAAAGTTACACTGTTTATGGATTCTAGAAACTTCAGAAGCGGTGATATCGTAAATCAAAATACGAAAATTATTTCTGATTTTTTTGATGAGAACGGAATAAACCTGACCGGAACAATTGGACATAGAATTGAAGCAATTTTAAATGATGATGAAAGTAAAAAAATTGATTTGACACAGTATTATAATTCCACTGCAACATACCGTGAAGGAACTTTGGAATATCCACTGCAAAATCTTGCGGATGGGACATATAAAATCAGAGTTAAAGCATGGGATACGTACAATAATCCCGGTTACAGTGAGGTAAATTTCACCGTAAAAAACAATACAAACCTCGATTTTACCGAAGTATATAACTTTCCAAATCCTTTCAAAGATGCAACAAATTTTATTTTTCAACATAATTCTGATTCGCCGATTACTGTAAATATTAAAATTTATTCTGTAAGCGGCAGATTAATTAAAGATTTAAATAGAACTAATATCAATACAAAAAATGTTAATATAGAATGGGATGGTCTTGACTCTGATGGAGACGCCCTTGCAAACGGTGTATATCTTTATAAAGTGATGATTAAAAGTGACGACGGAAAATTCACAAAAACAACTTTAAATAAACTCGCAAAATTAAAATAACTTAAATCATACGGAGGTCTAACTTAAAATGGACAAAATTTCATCAAAAAGAACGATATTATTTATTTTTACGTTCATGTTTCTTTCTCTTTCGCTTTCAATATCTGAATTCACATTCGCTCAGAAAACTATAACAACAGGTGTACCGTTTCTGCTTATCTCACCAAATTCAAGGGCTTCCGGTATGGGTGAATCCTTTGTAGCCATCTCTGATGATGCCACTGCTATGCACTGGAATCCATCAGGTTTAGCTTTTCAGACCAGCAATACTGAAATAAACTTCACTCACTCACCATGGCTCGCAGGTCTGGGAATTTCCGACCTGTTTTATGATTATCTTGCCGCAAAGAAATATATTCCGAGCATTAAAGGCACAGTTGGAGTTGACCTTACTTATTTGAATATTGGAGAAATCATCACCACAAACGAATTCGGAGACAGAACCGGAGAGTACAAAGCTTACGAATTTGCTTTAGGCGTCGGCTATGGTACTAAACTTACAGATGACCTCGGTGTTGGTATTGTTGCAAGATTAATTTACAGCCGTTTATCAATAGTAACAGTTGGTAATGAAAAAGGTGACGGTACTGCATTCACAACAGGTTTTGACCTTTCTGCAATGTATAGATTCTCAAAAGGTCCGAAGTTCATAAAAGATAAATTGTCTCTTGGAATTAACCTCTCTAATATGGGTCCGAAGATTGTTTATGTTGATGCAGACCAGGCAGACCCGCTTCCAACAAATCTTAGATTTGGTTTAGCTTATAAGGTTATCAAAAATGAAGGTAATGAATTAACTATCTCTGCTGATTTTAATAAGCTTCTTGTAAATAACAAAGATGCTTTTTATAAAGCATTATTTACGTCCTGGAAGGGCGGTGCCGGTGAAATATTGCAATCTATGCAATCTTCTATTGGTGCTGAATACTGGTATGGAAGCCCAAGATTAATTGCTTTAAGAGCAGGTTATTTTTATGAAGACCCTGAATATGGAAATAGAAAGTACTTAACACTCGGAGCAGGATTAAGGTACGATTTATATGGTTTCGACTTTAGTTATATCAGTACTGCAGAAGAGAATCACCCGCTTGCAAATACATTGAGATTTGGTTTTGTAATTAATTTTTAATTAATTTTCACTAAATTTGTCTAATCGGAGCCAACTTCTTAATCCGGGGTTGGCTCATTGTTTATAATTTTAATTTTTAATAAAATGAAACTGACCGGAAAACTGTTTTTAGCTTTACTATTATTATGGAGTGTTAATCATTCTTTCGCACAGAATATTAATAAATCAACCTTAAAATTGTCTCATCCTTTTTCTCCAGCAGGAAATATGAAAGTCACTAAATCATCGAATACATCTGTTGCAGATACTATTACCGTTGTTGCTGTTATGATTCAATTTCAGGAAGATAATTCAGGACTAACTTCCGGTAACGGTAAATTTGACCTTTCTAATAAGTACTTTAATCCCAATACTCAGAGAGATACTGTAATTGATTCCCCTCCTTATGACAGTGCTTACTTTGCAGACCATCTACTTTTTTTGAAAAATTATTATTATAAATCGTCCAAAGGAAAATTAGTTCTCAATACTCAGTTTGTCGGTAATGTCTTCAACTTACCAAAACAAATGCAGGAGTATTCTCCCAAA
>CALKAJ010000231.1 GCA_937983305.1 uncultured Ignavibacteriota bacterium
AAATAACGCAACACCTGAAACTGCAAAGCCCGTTTATACAGCAAAAGAATTTTCATCCGGGCAAGATGTCCGCTGGTGTCCGGGTTGCGGAGATTTTTCTATTTTAGCTCAGGTACAAAGGGCTTTTCCGCAGTTAATTGGCGAGAAAAAAGAAGATATTGTTTTTATATCAGGCATTGGCTGTTCAAGTCGTTTTCCATATTATATGAATACATACGGTTATCATACAATTCACGGAAGAGCGGCTGCAATATCATCAGGAGTAAAATCAGCAAATCCTTCTTTGTCAGTTTGGATGGCAACAGGCGACGGTGATTGTCTGTCAATAGGCGGAAATCATTTTATTCACCTTATCAGAAGAAATATTGATATTAATGTTTTATTATTTAATAACAAAATATACGGATTGACAAAAGGGCAGGCTTCTCCTACATCAACCCACGGAATGGTTACAAAATCAACACCGGCAGGTAATATAGAATACCCTGTTAATCCGATTTCCCTTGCACTTGGTATGAACGGTACATTTATAGCCCGCTCAATTGATAAAGATACAAAACATCTTCAGGAAATGATTTTGAGATGTTACAAACATACAGGAACATCCTTTCTTGAAGTTTATCAGAATTGTGTGATTTTTAATGATGGAGTTTATGATTTATATACAAACAAAGAAACAAGGGATGATAATGTGATTAAGATAGAGCACGGGAAACCTTTAATATTCGGCAAAGATAACTCGAAGGGAATCAAGCTTGACGGCTGGAAACCATCAGTAATTGATTTAACTGACGGAAAGAACAGTATTAATGATGTCTTGGTTTATGATGAAACTTCAAAAGAACTGGCATTTATAATGAGCAGTTTTGCAGAAAATCCATTATTACCGATTCCTATTGGCGTATTTCTGTGTGTAGAAAACAGACCGACTTACGATTCTGATATGGAAGCACAAATTAAGAAAGCACAGGAAAAAGGTGAAGGAGATATTGAAGAACTTCTTAAAGGAAATGCTTTTTGGGAAATATGATATATAGTAAATATTTACGTAAAAAAACGACCCGATAAGGGTCGTTTTTTTTTGTTCATTTTTAAAATTTATTAATTTAATATAGTTTTAGAAATCAAGCCCAAGTGTGAAATAATATTTTGGTGCTGAGAATTTCTTTAAGTTATAGCTGTAAGCGATATCAAGTCCGAGAGGTAAGCCGAGGAAAACGGCACGAAATCCATAGCCCATACCCATTAACAAATCTCTTGTAACTGTTGAACCGTTAACCTCTTCGAAAAATCGCAGATTTCTGTTGTTACTCCAAGCAGTGCCTGCATCAAAGAATAAATTACCCATAATATCCTTAAAGCCGATAGGGGGCAGTCCAAGTATCAAATACCTGAAAACCGGGAATCTTATCTCTGCATTTAGTATTGCATATTTTGAGCCTGCCATCCTGTCATAATTATAACCTCTTAAAGGAGTACCCGCTACGGAAAATGCAAATTCGTCAATTGTTCCATATGGGATATTATAATTTTCAAATTCTCTGTTTATCCAATTATCTGCACCTCCAATAAAAAATCTTTGAGGATTTGAACCGATACTTGCTCCTCCGTGCATTCTCAGAGCAAATGTATAATCATCGGCAATTTTAAAATACTTCCTGAAATCACCGGTTAATGTACCAAATTCCAGACCATTATCACCAAGTTTAGGTGAGCCTGATAAAGATATATTAAACCTTGACCCGCTTACAGGTGCCAGATAACCCCACATAGTATTATCATATACATAACTAAGAGATGGTACAATGAATGATTTACGGGTTAAAGGTTCATTGATGTCATCAAGATTTTCCTGAGATATTGTCATAAAGCTTGCCGATGCATCAAGTCTCTTAAATTTGGTAAGCGGCAGAGAGGCAGTAAGATATCCTCCGTAATTCCTGTATCTGTAAAGATTGTCTCCAAATCCTTTATCATATAAAACAAAGCGTGCAGTGTGATAGATACCACCTCCAAAATCAATCCTTTTTGGTAAATATTGATAAGCAATTGCATAGTCACTGTTTTTCAAATCAATGACCATAGAAGTAATAATAAATATTCTGTGATTTCCAAGTAAGTCACTTAAAGCTATGGAGGCAACTCCCTGAACGCCGTAAAAGCTTGAATAATTTGCATTACCGTAAACAAGGTCAGGAGAAAATTTAATCTTGTAATCATTAATTTTAAAAGATCCGTCCAGACTCTGATAATCTTCAATTAAAAAATTTGGATTGCTCGAGTAAACAGAATCAAAATTAAAATTTCCGATTCTGTCATTTTTCTTTTTCTTATTGTCTTTAAAACTTAGCGTAATTTCACTTCCATAAATTCCTGAAGTATCCCGGGTAGTATTGCTGTCAATTGTTTCCTTTAAATTTTTTATAGAGTCAGCGAGTGTAATTTCAGGGTTGTTTTCCGAAAGACTGTCATTGAGAACAAGATTTAATCCTTTTTGCTTTCTTTTGACGAATTCGGTTTGCTCAAGCTTATCCA
Source organism: uncultured Ignavibacteriota bacterium (assembly GCA_937983305.1). Lineage (GTDB taxonomy): Bacteria > Bacteroidota > Ignavibacteria > Tepidaquicellales > Tepidaquicellaceae > DSSM01. The sequence continues at coordinate 2,536 of CALKAJ010000231.1, forward strand.
TCCCGATATTTCTGGAAAGGGGATTATCCATTGAAAAAATATCATATCCGCCTTTGTTCAAAGCGACAAAAAGAAGTTTTTTGCCGTCATTTGACAGGGAAATCTGGCTTATTGGGTTTAATGAATTTGTAATTGGTCTTGATTTTCTGCTGCCGAGAGAATCCGGCTCGCTTATGTAAATATTGCTTATACCGCTCTCATCCGATACAAAAAGTGCTTTGTTATCAGGACCAAATTGGACATAAGTTTCATTTGAATTCGGGTCATCAGTAATTCTTGTAATAACGCCGGTAACATAATCTATGCTGTACAAATCTCTTTGGTTGTAATCAAAATTATAAATTTTGAAATCATCCGGAATCATATTACGGTTTAGATAATCTTTTCTGTCAGAATTGAATAAAATTGATTTGCCGTCCGGAGTCCACGTTGGATTTGCATCTGAGAATATATCCGAAGTAAGGTTCTTCAGATTACCTGTTTTCAAATTGTAGAGATAAATATCCGATTGTTTGCCGTTACTTCCGGTGAATGCAAGCAGGTTAATATCCTTCTTACTCCATGAAACATTGGAAATTGAAGTAAGAGTAATCGGGAGTTTCACTTTATCTCCATCTTTAACATCTATAATAAAAATTGCATCATTCTCACCGGCCTTAACACTAATAGCAACTTTTTTGCTGTCAGGACTCCAGCTCAGCCCCGGAGTAAGAACCTGAAGTTCTTCGAAATTATTGGAAGTATTACCTTCAACAATTTTATCAATTATTTTTCCCGTTCTCACGTCAGCAAGAAAGACATCAAATAAATCATCTCTGTTAGAAATGAATGCAAACATTTTCCCATCCGGAGAAATAACAGGAGAAATATTGTAAAAACCACCGTCCATTGTATGGTCAGTAAGGTTTTTTGCAAAATCATAAACTTCTTCACGCTTCCGGGCATCAGACCAGTAAATCTTGCTAATTTCTTTTTGCCATTTTTCGCCTAATCTTATTACATCAGATCGGAAGAGCGTCGTGTAGGGAAAGAGTGTAGATCTCTGTGGTCGCCG
>CALKAJ010000232.1 GCA_937983305.1 uncultured Ignavibacteriota bacterium
CGGGTTTTCCAATAGCGATATATACAAAATCAAATACTAAGTATAATGAATTACTTGGAGGGCTTGGGATAAATTATTCAGCTTCTTATTTTCAATTAAGCAACACAATCTCCGCATCAAATTTTAATTCAGCTAATCAAATTCAAAACACATTCAGAGTAATATATTATCCTCTTGGAAATTTAAACTTATATGTACTCGGAGATTTAACAGGGCATTTTCAAAAAGAAAAAGGTGAGAAAAAATACAAAGGCAGGTTCCTATGGGCAGGGAAAGTTGGTTTCAAACTTTCAGATGACCTTTGGGCTGAAGCATTTTATACAGGCGGCGAAATTGAAAACTACATAGAAGAAAACGGATACATCGTTTACAATAATTTCAATATCATAAAAAGAAAGCTCGGTTTTAATTTAATACTTCCTGTTAGTCCGTATGTCGAATTATCTCTCCGATATCAAAACTACGAGCAGGAATCTTATAAATTGATTTATTCCGACACACAAAATTATACAACAAATTTAATAAAAAATATAAACCATTCCATAATCGGAGGTATCAAATGGACTTTTTAAAAAAAATCAAATTCGGGAAAGCAATTACTACTGTTGTTACTGTAGCAATTTTCTTATTCTTATCTTCCTATATATTCAGCCAGAATGCACCTGTTGCATCAGGCAACAGATACAGGATTTCTGCACAAGATGATGATATTATCAGAGCCTTCAAACTGAGCCATGAACTCGAAGCAAAAGGACAATTTTCATCTGCTATCGATGCATTAATGAAAGTTTATGACTCTCAGAATTATGAAATAAATCTCAGGATTGGATGGCTCTATTTCAATGATAAAAAATACTCCGAGTCCATCGGCTATTATCAAACCGCAATAGACCTAAGACCAAATTCAATAGAAGCAAGACTTGGATATGCTTATCCATGCGGTGCAATGGAAAACTGGGATAAACTAACTGAAAAGTACAACGAGATTCTCGCACTTGACGCCAATCACTACATAGCAAATTATCGAATCGGGATGATTTATTACTACAAACCTGACTACCAAATGGCTTTTAAACATTTCGAGAAAAATTTTATTTCTTACCCCTTTGATTATACTAACCTGATAATGTTTGCATGGACACATTTTCAGCTTGGAGATAAAAAGATGGCAAAAAAATTATTTGAAAAATGTCTAATGCTAAGCCCGGATGATGCTTCTGCGCTCGAAGGTTTAAAATATATCAAATAAGTTTAATTCAATAGCTGTATCCCAAAAACCCGTTTCGGTAAAATTATCGGAACGGGTTTTCTTTTACGACAAATTTGTCGCAAACATCTTTTTTACATCCTTTTTAAATGCTTTTAGGGCAAATTAAAGTTTGGCACGGCATTTGCAATATATATTACAGAAATCGAAATTAAAAACTTAAATTATAAATTAAAAAACAAAAATGAAAACAAAACTCTTAACTCTCGCAATGGTACTCTTTATAGCAGGTACCGCACTCTCACAAAGAACTCTAAACACTGAAAATATTAAAGAAATCAGTGGAACCGTAACGGAAGTAAATCACCCGGTCGCAAAAATATCAGGCGAAGACGGAACGCTTTATGAATTAAGAATGGGACCCTTATGGTATTGGAGCAAAAACAATTTATCCATTTCTGCTAATTCCGCAATCGTTATCAGAGGCGAAGTAAAAAATCTTAACGGAATAAATCAGATTTATCCTTTCGACCTTACACAAAACGGCACCAAAATAGTACTTGCAAATGACAACGGAACTCCAAAATGGTTAAAAGGAAAAGGCAAAAGAAACGGAAGAGGTAATAACTGCTTCAGAAACGGAAGGGGAAACAAAGGCAATAATGAAAATTGGAACGGCAGAGGTAACGGCAGAGGTAACGGCAGAGGAAATGGCAGAGGAAATAACCCAAATTGCCCTTACATAAATAAGTAATAAATTGGATATACCCCTAACATATTATTTATCACACACACACACAAACAGAGCAGCCCGCCCCAAAGGGCGGCTCTGTTTTTTTATTAAATTACTAAATATCAATCTATGTCGAAAACGAAAAAATACCTTCTTTCATTTCTAATCCTTTTGATTCCTTTGTCATTAATGGCAGA
>CALKAJ010000233.1 GCA_937983305.1 uncultured Ignavibacteriota bacterium
GATTGGCTTTTATATTTTTAATTTCCGGATTGCTTTATAACATAAACGCTTCTCTTATCTGGTTTTTATTGTTCTTTCTGTTTGGAATAAACCTGCTAATAATTATGATTCAGACGAAAGCTGAGAAGGAGATATGGAAATCACTATTCGGACTTCCAATGTTTATATTAAATCAGGTATTTGCAATCTTAAAGTTAAAGAGTTCCAATAAAGATTTTCTCGTTACGGAAAAAACAAAATTCTTATTTATAGAAGAAGTATTAAAAAAATTTCCTAAATGGAATTAAAAAGAAGCGATATAGATTTTATTATCTTTGCATTGCCAAGATGGGATGCTATTTACTCTTCCGGGACATACTCAACCGCCAAAGAACTTGCAAGAAGCAACAGGGTGTTTTATATTGACCATCCTTTTACCTATAAGGATTTCAAAAACAGGAAGAACGAAAATGAGCTTGTCATAAGAAAAGAAGCATTAACCAAAGGTAAAAATATTTTCAGAAAAGTTGAAGGAGCACCGGAATTATTTACGGCAGTAACTACTCCTTTGATGACTCCGATAAATTTTCTTCCTGACGGATTTATTTATAACTTTTTTTACGGAAGAAATGACAGAAAAGTTTACAAAACAATAGAGAGGATTATAAATGAGCATAATGTTAAAAATTTTATTTTCATGAATTCTTATGACCCGTTTTATTGTAACACTTTTCCCGATTCTTTTAAACCGCTCTTAAATATTTATAAGACTTCGGATGATATTTCTCAGGCAGAATATACGGCAAGGCACGGTGTAAGACTTGAAAATGAGCAGGCAAAAAAAGCGGATTTGGTAATTGCCACTTCAATTGAGCTTACAAAGAAAATGCTGATACAGAATCAGAATTCCGAGTTTTTTCCGAATGCGGCAAATGTAGAGCTGTTTTCAACCGCGCTTTTTGAAGACTTACCGAAACCAAAAGAGCTTGAGGGAATTAAAACAAAAATAATCGGATATTCCGGAGCACTGAGCACGAGACTTGATTATGAGCTGTTTAAGAAAACAGCGGAATACCATAAAGATAAAACATTGGTTTTACTCGGTTCAAAAGATAACCCTGATTACAGGAAAGTCGGACTTGAAGAAATGGATAATGTTGTCTTTTGCGGCTCAATGAAACTTGAAAAACTTCCGGCATACCTGAAATATTTTGATTGTGCAATTATTCCGTTTGAAAAAACTTTACTTACAAAAAGCATATATCCGCTGAAGCTCAACGAATACCTTGCCGCAGGATGCCCCGTTGTGGTAACTGATTTTGCTCCGCTTCCGGAATTCGAAAGTGTAATTTCGATTGCAAAGAATGACGATGAATTTGTAAGGTTAATTGACGAAGAAATTAAAAACGATACTAAAGATAAAAAACTTGAACGCAATAAACTTGCATCCGGAAATTCCTGGTCAGCGAGAGTAGAGCAGTTGTGGAATATAATGCTAAAAAATCTGAAAAAGAAAAACATAAATGTCACTTAGGAACCCCGAAAATATAAAAGAAGAGAAAGAAGAAAAGATAAGCGCCAAAGATGCCGTAATTGAAAAAGCGGCAATAATATTTGTAGCGGCTTGTCTAATCGGATTTTTCTTAAAACTTATAGTATTATGATTAATGTATCAATTATTATTGTGAGCTGGAACACAAAGGACCTGCTCAGGAAATGTCTCCAATCCATTTATGATGAGACAAAAAAATATACATTTGAAATCATTGTGGTGGATAATGATTCTCCGGATAAATCCGCAGATATGGTTGCGGAAGAATTTCCGGATGTAGTTTTAATTGCAAATAAAGACAATAAAGGATTTGCCGCAGGAAATAATCAGGCAATGGTAATTGCAAAAGGAGAAAATCTTCTTTTATTAAATCCCGATACTGTGGTTATTGAAAATGCGATTGATAAAATGATTGATTATGTGAAAACCACAAAATATCAGGTTGTTACCTGCAAACTTCTTAACGGTGATATGACGCTTCAGAAATCTGTTAATTCATTTTTCAGTTTGCTTGGCTCATTTGTTGAGAACAGATATATAGGTGAGAAGCTTGCCAAACTCGATACTAAAGGTAAAAGATTTATGAGTTTCTGGGACCACAGCGAAGACAGGGAATTTGACTGGGCATACGGAGCCGTGATTTTTATTACCCGTGAAGTTTATGAAAAAATAGGTTTACTCGACGAGAAATTCTATATCTATGCCGAAGAAATGGATTATTATATGCGCATCAGAAAAGCGGGATACAAGGCAATGTTTCTGTCCGATGTAAAAATCATACATTACGGTAAATCAAGTTCCCGTCAAAGGCGCGGAGCAATGTTTATACAAAACTATTATAGTTTTTATATTTATCTGAAAAAACATTACAGCCCGTTTACATATTATTCTTACAGGCTCAGGACATTTATTTATCTGGAAATTTGGCTTTTTTATTATATAATGAAATTGTTTTTTAAAACAATATTTTTCAAAGACAGAACGGAAGAGAAAGGGCAGTTGCAGGTTTACTGGCAAACGTTCAAATGGAATTTATCAAGTAAAAGCCACGTCAGACTTTGAGTGACTTTATTCTAAATATAAAAGAAGATAAAAAATTTGTCTCGCTTTGGAATAGTTTCACAAAATTTATATACAATCTTTTTGTAATCAAAAAACTCAGTTCCCCGGTAGGTTTTATTGTTCTGATTGTGATATCTTCAATATTTGTTCTTATGATGATAAAATCCGGGCATAAAACCGGCTTTGCAATAATTGCAGGACTTGTCGGCGGACCCTTAGTTGTAGCAAGTCTTTTCAATCAAAAGTTTGGTGTTACAATGATGTTAATCCTTGCGTTTTTCCTGCTGGGCACAAAGCGGTTTGTCTTTCAGATGGCTCACGCCGATGTTCCTCTTGGGGTCGCGATGGATTTAATGGTAGTGGTTATGATTTTTGGTTTATTTGTGAGACAAATTAAAGAAAGAGACTGGTCATTTGCAAAAAATCAAATTACATTTTTTGTAGCAATTTGGATTCTTTATAACATACTTCAGGTTGCAAATCCTACTGCCGTATCAAGGGCTGCCTGGGCATATACGGTTAGAAGTTTTGCCGGAATAATGTTAATGTATTTTATTTTTGCATATACAATAGACAACATTAAATTTCTTGAAAGACTAATTTTAATTTGGATTTCAATAACTGTATTAGCTGCAATTTGGGGATTTGTTCAGGAGAAGTTTGGGTATATGGGCTGGGAAATGCAGGATATTGTTGATAATGAAAGAATCCAGCTGTATTACATAGCAGGCCACTGGAGAAAATTTTCTTTTTTTTCTGACCCGATGATGTTCGGAATTATCATGTCATATTCAGGTATTCTTTGTTTAACATTGATTTCAGGTCCCTTTAAAAAAAGCATTAAGATTGTATTGTTGATTATAGGATTGTTTATGTTTAATGTAATGTTGTATTCCGGAACGCGTGCCGCTTATGTTCTGCCAATGGCATCTCTTGCAATTTATTTAATGCTGAAGCTGAATGCGAAAATTATTGTCGGCGGCATTATAATGATTGTTCTTTTTCTTGTTTTTTTAAATATGCCTTCCGGTGATCCCAACATAAGAAGGTTTCAAACTGCATTTAAACCCGGTGATGACGCTTCTTATCAGGTCAGGGAAAAGAATCAGGCTTATATTAAGCCGTTTATTCACAGTCATCCGCTTGGAGGAGGACTTGGAAGTACAGGAGTATGGGGTGAAAGATTTTCGCCAAATTCAATGCTTGCAAAATTCCCGCCTGACAGCGGTTATGTCAGGATTGCAGTTGAAGCAGGATGGGTTGGGCTTATGATTTATCTGGGCTTATTATTTGTGAGCTTGAAAACAGGTATAAAATCGTATTTCAGATTAAAAGACCCAAAAGTAAAAGTATATCTGCTTTCAATGCTTACGGTATTATTTGCCTTAGTAGTTGCTAATTTCCCGCAGGAAGCAATAAGTCAGTATCCGACTAATTTAGTTTTTTTTATGATTCTTGCGATAATTAATAATGCAAAAAAACTTGAAAGACCTGAATATAAATTACACAAGGAGGTAACATAAAATATGGCAGGATTAGCAGTTCCTCAATGGGTTAAAAAGCATTTAGTGGATTTTAAAAATGCCGGTGATATTCCGGAAGAATTTTCCGAAAGAGTAAAAGATAAATTTAAAAAATTTCATACAGATAATCCGCTTGTATCAATTATGATACCTGCCTGGAACGAAGAAAAGAACATTGCGAGAACACTTTCCTCATTTGCGGATATAAAGACTGAATATCCGGTGGAGATTGTAGTAATGAATAATAATTCAACGGATTCCACTCAGGAAATACTTGACAGATGCGGAGTAAAATCTGTTTTAGTGAAAGAGCAGGGAATAAAATATGCAAGGCAGGCAGGGCTTGATATTGCAAAAGGGAAATACCATCTGTGTGCAGATGCCGATTCAATATATCCTCCCGGCTGGGTTGATATATATGTAAAAACACTGGAAGATGAAACCGTAAGCTGTGCTTACGGATTGCTTGCATATATTCCGCCCGAAGGAAACGGAAGGTTGTTTTTCTCCGTTTACGAATTTTTAAAAAAGCCTGTAATGATTTTGAGAAAGAAAAACCGTGTACATCTTAATGTACTTGGAATGAATTTCGGCTTCAGAACAGAAGACGGAAGAAAAACAGGCGGTTTCGATTATGTTAAAACAAGATGGACAGACGGCTGGATGGCATTAAAACTAAGGGATTACGGAAAAGTTGTAATGCTGAAATCAAAAGACGCATTAAACTGGACTTCCTCAAGGAGACTGCTTGACGACGGTACATTCGGGAAAGCACTTAAGAAAAGAATTTTTAATGAAATAAAAAGAATACCCGGATATATCGGAAAGAAAAAGCAAACAAGGGACAGTTAAAATTATTTTCTGAATTTACCGAGAATATCTTTAGAGTGTATCAGGGCATCTCTGTAAAATCTAAAAGCATAAATAAATGAATGCCAGGGTTTAATCTGAATATCTTTTATAAGAATATAATGAGTAATTACAATTGCAAGAAATGTTGCGACTAAGTGGCCGTATGCCGCACCTATCAAACCGAAAAAGTGTATAAAAATAATATTGGCAATTACATTCATCGCGAGACTAATCATAACCGTAATAAAATTAACTTTGGGTTTACCAAGCGCATCAAGGAAAATCCCGGATTGCCTGTCAAATGGTTTTAATAAACTGATAAAAATAATTACCTGTAAAATCGGGACAGAATCGAGATAATCTTTCCCTGCAATTACGGTTATAATAAATTGCGGAAATAAAATACAAAACAAAGCCATCGGAATAATAAAAGCCAGCATTAATCCTACCGAGCGCTCATAAAGATATCTTACGGAAGCAACGCCTTCGGTTTTTATTCTTTCGGCTGTCTTAGGAAAAACTATAGTTGAGATTGAAGAAAGCGGAACTTCCACAAAATTAATAATTCTGCTTGCGGCGTTATAAGTAGCCACAGGAGCCGTACCAAGAATTGCACCGATAATAATCTGGTCAACATTGCCGTAAAGCATTGCATTAAGGTTAGTACCAAAAACAAATTTACCGAAATGAAATAAGTTCTTAACCCATTGAAAATCAATATGTCTTGAAGGTTTGAATTCTCTTCTGATAATTAAATAAGCCGCTATAACGCTGATAAATGCTATTGCTATCTGGTAATAAAGAAGCATGAATAAATCAACCCGTGTATTTGTAATAAAATAATAAAGAACAACGAAAAAGAATAGCGACAATCTTACAAGGTTAGATAAAAAAATACCTTTGTAATTAAGTTTCACCTGCATAAAAACCGTTAACTGCAAAAACGGCATGGTACTGAAAGCCGCAAAGCAATAAATATAAATCAGATATTGCAAAGAAGGAGCATTCCAGATATGACTAAGTAAACCTGCAATAGCCGCAAGGACTAATACTGTAATTGCGGTAATAACTACATTTAAAAAAATTGAAGCAGTTAAAATCTTTGATATCGTTTCGTTATCTGTTCCCGCTGAAAATTTTATCTGAGCATTCTGCACAAACCCTCTTCTCGCAACTTCGGAAAGAGCCATAACAGACAACAAAAGAACCCATATACCGAAATCCTCTTTCGGTAAAATTCTAATTAAAAGCCAGAAACTTCCGAATCCGAAAATTAATTCGGAAACCCTTTGAAGAAGTGTATATATTCCTGATTTCATCCAGTACGAATCTTTGGCGAATTTATTCTGCATAATATTTATAGTATGTAATCAATTATTTAAGGGAAGCAGTTTTATTGTTGTTATTTATAACGGTTTTTAAAGTATCACACAAAATGTTTGTAAAAATTTTTGCACCTTTATCATTCAAATGGAAAACATCTCCGAATAAATCTGTTCTGAAGTTAAATCTTGAATCCTTTGAGAAATCCATAATACTCAAATTATATTTTTCCGAGATTTCTTTGATTTTCAAAAATGAGTCGGACCCTGAAAAATCTGCGGGAATAAAATCGGGGGATATTGTCAAAATCACCTTAATCCCTTTGTTTAAAGATACTGAAATAAACTCTTCGTATGCTTTAATGAAATTTGTATCGAGTTTAACATTTTTAACTTTTGAAGGACCATTTTCCGCAAAGTTTTTCTTTTCATAGTCCAGTTTATCGGATTTCATTCGGATTTCTCTGAACATCGGGCTGTATCCTTTGAAATCTTCCTGCTTTGTGATGCTGTAAGTAACCATCCTTGCAATTTTAGAATTATAAGGATAAATTTTTGAAATGACTTTATATTTTTCGTAAGGACTTCTCAAATATATTAAATCCTCTATTGATTTATGAGAACTCAGATAGGGCAGTAAATCGGCAAGCCTGTCGTAATTGGTTTTATTTTCGTTTAAAAAATAATAATCTATGTTAAATAAAATTACTTCAGGGTTATATCTTTCGAGAATCATCCTTTGTAAAGCTAAAATATACAGCATCTGCTGTCCCTGAGTGCCGCAGTTGTAGCAGGTTGTATTAAATTTTTCTTCTATAACAGACGGGATAAAGTTATTGGTGGCTCTGGAGCTTCCGAAAATCAACATTTTATCTGTAGCACTGTTTATAGAGTAACCCAATCTTGCATATCTGCCCTGCTTTTGACCAAAGTAATACATCTCAAGCAAGGTTCCCGCAATAAAATCTGCGGCAAATATCAATATTATTAAAGTTATTATTTTAAATGCTTTCTTCATATAATCCTAAAACTGTTGATAAATAAATTGTCCTCCGTCGAATACGCCAAGGACGAGAATTAAAATAATAATTATAACATAAGAAAAATATCTTACGAAAATATTTTTGTTATTAAAAAACAGAATTCTCTTTTTCAATACTTCATATTGCAATTCATAAATGCTCAACATAAAAATACCAATCACAGAATAGATGAAAATTGAATTATCATTTCCTCCCAGAAAAAGAGAGCCTGAAAATTTTGTCATTCCCGCGATTATTTTAAAAGCACTTTCCGAATCGGAAGCTCTGAAAAAGACCCACGTCAGTGACATCAGGAGTAATGTAATTACAGGTTTAAAAGCTAAATAAAAATAACCCTTTTTATTCAGTTTGATTTTTTTATTGAAATTTCCTATCCGTTTCTTGAAAATAAAAGGCAATACTAAATAAAGGGAAATTATCCATCCCCAGATTACGTATTTAAAATAAAATCCGTGCCACAAACCGCACAATGTGAAAGTAGTAAATGTTACAATTGTATAGAAAATATTATCTGCCTTGATACCGAAATATTTTTTTCCGGGATAGTGAGCTTTTAATCTGTAAGAAAGCGGGAGAAAAATATAATCTCTCAGCCAGTGCGATAGAGATATATGCCATCTGTTCCAAAGTTCCTTGATGCTTAACGACATATATGGCCTTTCAAAATTATTGATGAAATTAATGTTCAGAATTTTACCAAGACCTACTACCATATCGCTATATCCGGAAAAATCCGCATATATCTGGAAGCTGAAAAATAATGTGGCAACTATCAGTGATATTCCCGAATGTTCTTCGTAATTATTATATACCGTATTGACGTAGATTGCGAGCCTGTCCGCAATAACGAGTTTTTTAAAAAGTCCCAGTAAAATCAGCATAATACCCTGTTTCATTCCATCGTAATTAATATTACCGTTAAATCCGGAATTGAAAACAGGCAAAATGCTGTAAGGTCTTTCGATTGGACCCTGAGTAATTTTCGGGAAAAGTGTTATGTAGTTAATAAAATTAATTAAATTTTTCTCCGGCAGAATTCTTTTTCGGTTAATTTCAATCTGGTAACTGATAAACTGAAATATCATATAAGAGTATCCCAGAGGAATCAGTGAAGTGATAACTTCCGAAGTTCCTGTATATAAATCCGCAATTTTAAATAAAATTATTAATGAAATATTTACAATAACAGCTATCAGGAAATAAAATTTACCCGGACTGAAAAATCCCAGTAAGAAATTAATAAAAACCAAAAAAATTATAATAAGAACATTTTCAATGGAATTGGTGAAAAGATAAATAAATCCCAGATTTGAAATTAAGAACAAAAAATTTTTTAGTTTTTTCGGAGTAATAAAATAAATAACCGCAAAAGAAAGGAAGAATAAGAAGAAATTAATCGAATTGAACTGCATAGGCATTAAATCAATTTAATTTCAATAATTTCGATTAATCTAAAACTAAAATTATATAAATACAATGTATATTTACTTACTTACAATCATAAATAATATTATACCTTAATTGTAATCTTTTCTTTTGTGTAATACTTTGTTAAATTGACATATTGGACAATAAAAAAATAAAAATATTAGCGGTAATAAGGCAGGGAGAATTTGGCGGCGGGGAAACTTACCTTTACAATTTGTCAACTAATCTGAATCCTGAATTATTTGAAACTGTAGTGCTGAGTTACTCTGACGGTAATCTTATCAGAATGTTAAATGAGAAAGGAATAAAAACTCATATAATCAATTCATCATTACCATTCAACGTTTTAAAATACGGAGAGGTAAAAAGAATTATTAAAGCCGAAAATCCCGATATTGTTCATCTCCACGGTACGCGTGCCTGCTCTAATGCATTGATTCCCGCGAAGCAGATGAAAAAGAAAATTGTATATACTGCTCACGGATTCTCATTTCACGATGGCGGTTCTTATTTAGGGAATAAAATTAAAAAAAGAATTGAAAGCTATTTTTTTGGAAATGCGAATATAACGGTATGCGGTTCAAAAGCAGATTTGGAAACGGCAAAAAACCTAAACCGGAAAGCGAAATTCCGAATAATAAAAAACAGCATAGATGCGGATTACTATTCTCCGATACCAAAAAATCTTACAGTCAAAAAAGAACTCGGCTATACTGAAAGCGATTTCATTATTTGTTCGCTTGCAAGACTAACATTTCAGAAAGATCCGGTTACATTAATCAGGGCTTTTTCCAAGATAGAATCGAAATTTGAAAATGCAAAATTACTCTTTGTCGGCGACGGTGAATTGAAAGAAGAATGTTTAAACGAAGTAAAGGAGCTTGGTATATCCGGGAAAGTCAGGTTTGAAACTTTCCGTCCGGATGTAAAGGAAGTTCTTTCAATGCTTGATATATTTGTACTGCCTTCATTGTGGGAAGTTGTACCTCTTGGTTTGCTTGAAGCAATGAGTATGGAAATTCCTTCAATAGCCACAGAAATACCCGGGACGAACGAAGCATTGAAAAACGAAGAAAACGGTCTGACATTCTCTAAGAGAACGAGCGATGAGCTTGCAAAATGTATCAGCACAATAATTGAAAATCCCGAAAAAGCGAAAAAGATGGCTTTTAAAGCAAGGCAAACAGTTGTGAATAATTATAACCTTCCTGATCTTGTTAAATCCTATGAGGAATTATTTCCTTATCTGAATAAACTTTAGAACTTTCTATTGCATAGAAATATGATTTTATTTTTAGTAAGATTGTAAAATTAATTTTTTTACAATGAAACTACTACCCTTACTTTTTATTTTCAGTCTTTTCTTTCTCGCAAATGCAAAAGCCCAGGACCTCCCCAATTTTATGACTGCCGAAGAGCAGAAAATTTACAAAAATTATGTTCCTCCTTTTAGTTCAACAGACGATATAAACCCTCCAACCTCACCCGTCAGAACTATGGCAGAATGGGAAGAATTTCAGGGAGTGCTTATAACGTGGACAAGCTATACCGGAATTTTATCACAAATGGTGAAATATATGCAGCAGGAATGTTATGTTTATATTGTGTGCAGTGATTCCAATTCCGTTAAAAATACTCTGACAAACAACGGAGTACCTCATATAAATTTAAAATTTTTAATAACATCATTTAATTCAGTATGGTGCAGAGATTACGGGCAATGGTGTGTATATACCAACGATGTTGATACTATGAGATTTGTTGACTGGATTTATAATCGTCCGAGACCACAGGATGACCAGATTCCTGTATTTCTTGCAAACTATATGAATGTTCCGATTCATCAGACAACAACTTCACCAAATAATATAACTGCTACGGGCGGAAATTTTATGGTTGACGGAAATCATACGGGCTTTTCATCAAAGTTGATTCTTAACGAAAATTCCGGCAAAACTGAAGCTCAGATTGATACTATATACCGGAAATATCTTGGAATAAGAAAGTATATAAAAATGAATACGCTTCCTTATGACGGAATTCATCACATTGATATGCATATGAAATTACTTGACGAAGAGACTTTAATGGTAGGGCAGTATCCCGCAGGAGTTTCCGACGGACCGCAAATAGAAGCCAATCTTCAGTATGTTTTGAGTAACTTCCAGACCTGCTACGGCAGACCTTATAAAGTTGTAAGAGTTCCTATGCCGCCGAGCCTTTCAGGGCAGTATCCTCCGAATTCAAGTTATTTCACATACACCAATTCACTTATTGTAAACAAAACTGTTCTTGTTCCTATTTACAATTTTTCACTTGATACTACGGCACTCAGAATTTACAGAGAAGCAATGCCGGGTTATAAAGTAATCGGAATTGACTGCAATGCAAGTATTCCCGCAAGCGGAGCAATACATTGCATCTCAAAAGAAATTGGCGTAAGCGAGCCGATTTTCATTTCACATCCATCAATAAGAAATGCTTATACATCAATGTCAAATTATGAAGTGAAAGCATTGATTAAAACCAAATCGGGTGTTACAAATCCAAAAGTTTTCTGGACAACAGATACTCTTTCGGGTTTCAGTGAACTTGCAATGACAAATACAGGAAGCGATACATTCAGAGCGTATATACCATCTCAGCCGTTGAATACGAAGGTATATTATTATATTCAGGCAAATTCCACAAGCGGCAGAAGTATTAAAAAGCCGATAACGGCACCTTCGGGAAATTTCAGATTTACAGTAACCAATCCGACCGGAATATCGGAAAACGGACAGCCTGTTGCATTTGGACTTTCACAAAATTATCCAAATCCGTTCAATCCCGTAACCATAATTAATTTTAATATTGCATCTAAGAGCTTTGTTTCATTGAAAGTATTTGATATGCTTGGCAGGGAAGTTTCCGTTCTCGTCAGCGAGGAAAAACAACCCGGAGAGTATAAGGCATTTTTCAACGGAAGCGGACTTTCATCCGGAATGTATTTCTACACACTCACAGCCGGCAATTTCTCCGAAACCCGCAAAATGATGCTAATGAAATAAAAGTTACTTACCCACTCCTTACTAAGCTCCAGCTTAGTAAGGAGTAAAAAATATTAAAGAATTCTGTCAGTATACTGATAAAAATATTAAAGAATTCTGTCAGTATACTGATAAAAATATTAAAGAATTCTATCAGTATCACCTCGTTCCTAAGCTCGAGTTTAGGAAGAATAAAATGAACATGTCTGAAAATCAGCAAATATTTTTAAATTGCATTTTGAAAATAACAATATTATTTTTACCCCTATGAAGGGTAAAACCTTTTTGTTCTTTCTTATAATTTTAAATTTCAATAATATGTTTAAAAATTTTTTCGTTTTTATTGTTTTAATTTCAGTTGTTATCTTAAGCTCCAATCTTTATTCTCAGGCACCGAGAAAAGTTTTATTTGAAGAGGCAACAAGTTGTTTTTGCGGTCCATGCGGACAAAGTAATCCGATTTTTGACGGATGGCTTGTTTCAAATTCAACAAATGCAAATGCAATTAAATATCATCCGAATTTTGGTGCAGACCCGATGTATCTGGCAAATCCAACGCAGAATACGGAGAGAGTTAATTATTGCGGAATCAATGCTTATCCAACGGTTAATGCCGATGGAGTTTTATTTGATTGCTGCTGGCCCTTCTCGGCTTCCTGTTTTACAAGTGTTTTGGCACAGAGGCAGGCAGTAACAACTCCTTTGTTAATAACAGTTACAGATGCAAGAGTTGCCGGCGATTCGATTCGCTCAACAGTTGTATTAAATCTTTCATCAAATCTTCCTGCCGGAAATTATAAACTGAGAGTTATGGCTATTGAAGGCAGAGTGCACTATGCGTCAGCTCCCGGCTCAAACGGAGAAACAGATTTTTATCAGGTATTCAGATGGGCTTATCCCAATACAACAGGTGTAGATGCTCCGACAACATCAGGAATTTACACTTATACCTATACTTATAAAAGATTATCCAATTGGGTAGATACTTCAATTTATACCGTTGCATTTGTTCAGAATGATGTAAATAAAGAAGTTATAAATTCCGGAAGAGGTTATTACATTCCTACGGGCATTACCGGAAATAATTCAAACGTTCCCGGGGAATTTTATTTATCGCAGAATTATCCGAATCCGTTTAATCCTGTTACAAAAATTTCATTTGGCATTGCAAAGACATCATTTGCAACATTGAAAGTATATGATATGCTTGGCAATCTTGTTTATACTCTTGTAAACGGAAATCTTCAACCCGGAACTTATAACTACGATTTTGATGCATCGGATATATCAAGCGGCGTATATTACTATGTATTGAATGCCGATAACTTTCAGGAATCACGAAAAATGATTCTTGTAAAATAATAGTTTAAAACACAAATAATGAAACCTGAATATAGAAAACAGATTCAGAAATTTTTAGCATTAGGTTTAACGGAAAGAGAGGCGAAGGTATATATTACCCTGCTTTCCAAGAGGGCATTTACAACGCTTGAGCTTCAGAATTCCGTAGATATTCCAAGAACAAAGATATATGAGGTTTTGCAGAAAATGCTTTCGAGAGGAATATGCACCGAAAGAGCAATCGGAAAAATTAAATATTACGAAGCAGTTGAACCAAAGCAGGCATTCCAGAAAGTGCTTGATGATTACCGTACCGGTTGCGAAAGCGAATTTGAAAAGAAAAAATCATCACTTGACGGAATTGTAAATATTTTTAATCCGATATTCGAAAATAATAAAGATTTTACATATCCTCTGGATTTCGTTGAAATCTTTAAAGATAAGGAGCATATTCAGGCAAAATATATTCAAGCCGTGAAAGAATCAAAGACTGATTTGCTTACGTTTAATAAAGGTCCTTATGTATGCGATACGGCGGGAAGACTCAAAGAGCAGGAAATGGAAGAGCATCGCCTTATCAAGCGCGGAGTTGAGTGCAGAAATATTTTTGTTCAAAAGGAAATAGATGACTTTGACTGGCTCAGGAAATATGTAAAAGGGCAGGCGAAACTCGGTCAGCAGGCAAGGGTTATAGATTCTTTGCCGATAAAGATGATGGTGTTCGATGAGAGCAGAGTTTTTTTCCCTTTGATTCAAAACGGCAATGCTAATCAGAATCTTACTATGATTTTTATTGAACATAAGGAACTTGCGATTGCCTGTAAAATGCTTTTTAATATGTTATGGGAAAAGGCGAAACCGGTATGAGTCTTTTTTGTCAAGCGTTTGTTTTTTTATTGCATTTTAAATTCCTTAATGCTATTTTTACCCCTATGAAGGGTAAAATACCCTTTTAAATAAAAATGTATAATACATTTAAAAAATATTTTCTAATTTAACATTTTCATATTATGAAAAAAATCCTTTCTGTTTTTACAATCACTTTTTTGTTGGTTCTTCTTCTTTCGGGTGTAAATATTAAATCAGCCTATGCATTAGATACGAATAATGTATTGCTTGAGTATTGTACCGGAACATGGTGCGGATATTGTCCCTGCGCCCACCAGATTATCAATCAGTCAATTTTACCGACTTATCCTAACACTGTAATTATTGCTTATCACGGTACATCAAGTGACCCGTGGTATTCTTACAGCCAAACAATGTTATCAACTTTTGGATTCACAGGCTATCCGACCGGTGTTATCGGTAGAACATCAGGTATTCAAAGCAGAAGTGCATGGTTCTCATTTATTTCTGCACAGGCATCTTATCAGCCCGGAATTAAGGTTGAAACACTGAATAAAGTTTATGATGCAGGCACAAGGCAGCTTTCTGCAACAGTAAATATTACTGCACTTCAGGATTTACCTGCAGGTCAGTATAATATTTTTTATGTGATTACTGAAGACCACCTTGTTTATCAGCAAAATCACTATTCTGCCTGCGGATATTCCGGTTATATTACAGATTATGTTCATAACCACGTTTGCAAACTTGCAGTAGATGCACCTTACGGAGAAATGATTACAAATGGGGCTTGGAACACTGGCACGGTTCAAACAAAGCAGATGTCAATAATATTACCCACTCACGTAAATTATTCAAATGCTCACGTTAATATTATTGTTTACAAATATGGTACTCCGGTTATAAACAGTGCGGCTGTTCAGAATTCTATTACAACACCCGGAACTTCATTTGTTATGACAGGTGTCAGCAGTATTAAAGAATTAACTGCAGATAAATATGAACTCGGACAAAATTATCCGAATCCTTTTAATCCGCAAACCAAGATTAATTTCAGTATTCCTAAAGCTGACTTTGTCTCATTGAAATTTTATGACATTCGCGGAAAAGAAGTTTCTTCTTACTTGAATAATTATTATCTGACACCGGGAGTTTACAGTGCTGAATTTGACGGCTCAAAACTTCCTTCAGGTGTTTATTTCTATTCTTTAACTTCAAAGAATTTCTCTGAAACAAAAAAGATGATTCTTGTGAAATAATATTTTGCTTTTGACATTTTGTAGAAAAGATCGGCTGATAAATTTTATCAGCCGTTTTTTTATCTACAATTTCAAAAATAGTCGGAAAATATATAGCTAATAAAACAGTATTTTAAGTGAGTTTCGGAATTTTTTGCAGTGAGACTGCAAAAATTTCCGGAAATTTTTGCAATGTCATTGCAATATTTTCTTTTTTATTGTATATTTCATAAAAATATGATAGTTATGCAAAGGAAAAATTTAAATACACTTTGGAAGCATATTGAAAGCAACAGACATCTGATTTTAACAGGTGCAAGGCGAACCGGAAAAACCACATTGCTCAAACAGTTGTACGAAAAAACCCGTGCGAGATATGATAACGTTTTTTTTCTGAGTCTCGAATCGCCGCATCTTTGTATGATGTTTGATGAACATCCGGAAAATCTATATAAGTTTGTTACAAAGCCGCCTGAAATTGTGAACGATGTTTCCGAAAAATATTATGTATTTATTGATGAAATTCAATATCTCAAAAATCCTTCAAATTTTCTGAAATATAATTTTGATTTCTATAATAATTCGGTTAAACTGATTGTTACGGGAAGCAGTGCATTTTATATTGATACGAAATTTAAAGATTCACTTGCAGGCAGGAAATGGCTTTTCGAAATGCTTACGCTTGATTTTGAAGAATTTCTTGATTTCAAAGGTTTTGGAGATTTAGTTGATGATTATAAAAAAATAGCTGCAACCACAAGAGCTCTAAACAATCTGAATAATGTTAGTTATAACAGGTTAAAATCTCTTCTCGATGAATATATTACTTTTGGCGGCTATCCCGAAGTTGTACTTTCAAATAATATTGATGATAAAACCGATATTCTGAAAGAGCTTACTCACACTTATATGAAAAGAGATATTCTTGAAGCAGGAATAATGAGAGAAGAACATATGCATAAACTTCTTAAAGCTCTTGCCGAAAATACCGGCAGTCTTTT
>CALKAJ010000234.1 GCA_937983305.1 uncultured Ignavibacteriota bacterium
CGCGAATCGAAATTCTGACGTCGTGGTTTCCATAACGGGATTGTGTAAAAATTCCGGGGATTGTACCAAAAAGTGAATTAATACCTATACCTGTTGAGCGTTCGATTTCTTTCTTATCCATTCTTTCTACCGAGTATGGAATATCAATTATCTTTTTAAGTGTTCTTGTGCCGGTAATTATTATTTCCTGAGTCTCATAAATGGTAGTATCTACTTCCATTATCTCCTGAGAAAAAACTTCTCCAATAATAAAAGCAAAAATAACTACAATAAATGATATAGTTTTTTTCATAATAAATTTTTATGATAATTTAGAAAAGTGTAATTTAGTGCAACTAAATTACCGGCTTAGGGGGAGGCTCCGGTACATCACTGTACAATGAAGAGTAAAACGTGTCCGCTATTATTTTTATTATATTATATTTTTTTTCTATTTTAATATCAGCTAATTCAGGTGTTAACCCAATATAGAAGAAGTTTTTTATTATGCTTGCAATCGGTCCGGTATTTTTTGATGTGTCTGTATTTGCAGTGAAAAAAATGTTGTAAGCATGTTCGAGAGCATTTTCATTGTCATCGCAAATGACTTTATAGATAATAGTATCGCCTTTTTCAATTCTTGAAAATACATCATACATCTTTCCGTGAAGCTTGAACTCATGCCCTTTTATCCAGATGATATCAGGATTGGGAGAAGATTTACTGTCCGAAATAAATATTAATTCTTCATCGTGGAGATAAGTTGATATTTTTTCGAAACCCTGCTTTTTGAAAACAGACTTCAATTGGAAATATAAAAGAACATATCCAAATGAATTAAATATCAACATTATTATTAACAATATGGAAGCTGATTTCTTTAACACTAAAAATGAATGTTTATACAATTAATTGTGTTATATTAATATATACATAAAAAAACAGTGATTCAATATTAATATGAAGCTATTTTTACATTTAAATGAAAATCCAATGAAATTATTTTTAAGTTATAATGAAAGATTTATTTCCACTAATTAAATATCTTAAAAGGTATAAGCTAAAACTATTTATTGGTTTTATTTTTATCATAATCAGTATATCTCTGCAGGCGGTTTATCCTTTGGTTATAGGAAGCGGCATTCAGTCAATCACATCCGGGAAACCGGAATATCCGTTATACTACTACGCACTTACAAGCATAATATTAATACTATTGGGAGGTTTTTTTCTTTTTCTTGTGAGACAGAATATCATAGTAGTCTCAAGAGAAATTGAAAATGATTTGAGAAATGATTTCTTTTCTCATTTGCAAACATTGGACAGGACATTCTATAACACCCATACAACGGGAGATATTATGGCTCACGCAACGAATGACATTAACAATATCAGAAATATGCTCGGACCGGGAATTATGTATTCGATTCAGACTTTTTTGCGAACCGCCGTAACACTTGCAATAATGTTCAGCATTAGTTACTATGTAACATTAATTGCGCTTATTCCGCTGCCTCTGATTTCATTGCTGGTATATAAAGTTATGAAACTAACATACTCCCGCTCAATGAACGTACAGAAATCATTTTCCGATATGTCAACCAAGGCGCAGGAAAATTTTTCGGGGATAAGAGTAATAAAATCCTATGTAAGAGAAGAAAATGAATTGAAAGAGTTTACGAAAATATCGAATGATTATCAAAAGAAAAACCTGAAACTTGCAAGAATGCAGTCGTATTCTTTCCCAATGATGTTTTTATTGACTGGTTTATCGGTAATACTTGTAATTTATTTCGGAGGTATAAGTGTGATGAAGGGAGAATTTACCGTAGGAAATATAGCCGAGTTTGTTATGTATCTTGGTATGTTAACTTTTCCGATGATAGCATTGGGCTGGATAATAAATCTGGTTCAAAGAGCGGCACCTTCGATGAAGAGACTATCGGGAATAATGGAAGCAAAACCTCTTGTAGCAGACAGCGAAGAAACCGATAATTCCATTACAAGCGAAAAAATTGAAGGCGAAATAGAATTTAAAAATGTTACGTTTAAGTATCCGGATACGAATATAACAATACTGAAAAATCTGAATCTGAAAATAAATAAAGGTTCGACTATAGGAATTATTGGATATACAGGCGTTGGAAAAAGCACACTTATAAGTTTGATTCCGAGAGTATATGATGTTACGGAAGGGGAAATTTTTATAGATGGTATTAGTATTAAAAAAATTCCTCTTGAAATACTTCGCAAATCAATAGGGATAGTTCCTCAGGAGTCATTTCTCTTCAGCGACAGCTTAGCAAGTAATATTGCATATTCATCGGATAATCTAAGCGAAGAATTAATAACGTCTTCATCAAAAATTGCAGGTCTTTATAAAGACATAATCGGATTTCCGGAAGGCTTCAAAACAATAATAGGAGAAAGGGGAATTTCTTTGTCAGGAGGTCAGAAGCAAAGAACTTCCATTGCACGAGCTTTGTATATGAATCCCAAAATTTTGATTCTTGACGATTCGTTATCCGCCGTTGATACAAAAACAGAAGAAGAGATATTAACCGGATTAAAAGATGTTATGAAAGAAAGAACGAGTATAATAATTGCTCACAGAATTTCCACAATAAAAAATGCAGATACAATTCTTGTTCTGAATCAAGCCGAAATAGCTGAGCAGGGAAGCCACGATGAATTAATAGAAAAGGGCGGAATTTATTACGATATTTTTCAGAAACAATTGCTTGAAGAAGAAATTGAGGAGGCAGATTGATATGAGTGCGGCAAAGTTGAAAAAACACAGAAACGAAGAAGAAGCTCTCGGTAAACAACTCGATTCAAAACTCTTCAAAAGATTAATTGTTTATTTTAAGCCGTACAAATGGTATGTTTTATTAGCCGTTTTACTTACGGTTGTAATTTCCGCACTTGCTGCGGTAAGGCCAAGATTAACTCCGATTGCAATTGACGATAAAATTGCTAATAATGATTACGGCGGATTGCAAATCATCGTGCTAATTTTGCTTGGTACTTTGATTATTCAGGGAGCAATCCAATATGGTATGGCATATCTCACAAGCTGGATAGGTCAGAAAATAATTTTTGATATGAGGCAAAAAGTATATAAGCATATTCTTAGTCTCAATCTGAAATTTTTTGATAATACTCCGATTGGAAGACTTGTGACAAGAGTGACAAGTGATATTGAAGTATTGTATGAAGTTTTTTCTTCCGGACTTGTAACAGCATTTGGAGATATTCTCACGATTGTATGGATTTTATATTTTATGTTTTCTCTCGATTATGAACTTGCTCTGATAACGCTTTCGGTTCTTCCTGTCCTTGTTATTGCTACTTCAATTTTCCGTAAGAAAGTCCGTGAATCGTACAGAAAAATCCGTGTGCTTGTTGCTTCAATGAATTCATATATTCAGGAACACATAAGCGGAATATCCGTTGTTCAGTATTTTGTAAGAGAAAAGAAAACCAATGAAGAATTTGCAAAAATAAATCAGGCTCATACTAACGAAAATAAAAAAAGTATTACTTACTATGCAACTTTTTTTCCGGTTATTGAATTGCTTGGAGCGATTTCTGTTGGGTTAATTATCTGGTATGGGGGAGGTGAAGTAGTTCAGAAAAGTATTTCAATCGGAGTGATTATTTCGTTCATTCAATATACTGAAATGTTTTTCAGACCGATAAGAGATTTGTCCGAAAAGTATAATATACTTCAAACTGCAATGGCATCAAGCGAAAGAATATTTGATTTACTTGATACAAAACCGCAGGTTGTTGACATCAAAAATCCGGTTGAACTGAAAGGTTTAAAAGGGAATATTGAATTCAAAAATGTCTGGTTCGCTTATAATAATGAAGATTACGTTCTCAAAAATATTAATCTGAAAATCAAAGAGGGCGAAAGAGTTGCATTTGTGGGAGCTACCGGAGCCGGAAAAAGTACAATAATAAATCTAATCAGCAGATTCTACGACGTGGCAAAAGGTGAGATATTGATTGACAGAGTGGATGTAAGGAATTACAGACAGCAGGATTTAAGAAAAAATATTGGAGTTGTACTTCAGGATGTGTTTCTCTTTTCGGGAGATATAGGTAAAAATATCAGTCTTGGGCACGAAGAAATTTCCGATGAAGTTATATATGAAGCAGTAAAGAATACAGGTTTGAATAATTTTATACAATCTCTTCCGGAAAAAATAAATCATCCCGTTAATGAAAGAGGTACGACTTTATCAGTGGGACAGAAACAGTTAATTTCTTTTGCAAGAGCACTTGCATATAATCCAAAGGTTTTGATTCTCGATGAGGCTACTTCATCCGTTGATACGGAAACGGAAATTCTTATTCAGGAAGCGATACAGAAATTAATTGCCGGAAGGACTTCAATAATCATTGCGCACCGGCTTTCAACTATTCAGAGCTGTGATAACATTATTGTACTTCATAAGGGAGAAGTGAAAGAGTCAGGAACGCATCAGGAGTTGATTGAGAAGGGCGGTTTGTATTATAAACTGTATCAGCTGCAATATAAAAACGAAAATATTATTCATTAAAAAAAGTCTTTACTTTTAATTTTGAAATTTATAATTTATAGATACATACCCTCCTACTTGCTAAACCCTCAAAGCCTCCGTTCGGCACCCCGATGGGCGGAGGCTTAGCTTTTATCCCTGAGCCATATTTCTGCAAATGTGCGACTCAAATCGAAGTCGGGAACTTACATTTTATAAAGTTCTGATGTTAAAGCCGGTAATAATTTTCGAATAGCTGAACATTGCATACCTGATTGCATCCATAAGGTGGTCGTTAAACTTAACCGGTTCCTCAAGAATTTCCCCATCCTTATTCTGTTTATAGGAATACGAAAGCACTTCTTTATTAATTCCGGTGTTTTCTTTAAAGCTAAAAACTTTTTTTGACTTAACAAAATCAATTCCGAGTTTTATATCTTTCAACGCAGGATGAGCATTAAATCCGCTGCTGCAAATTTCCGCAATCCGTCCGGGCTCTGCCGAATCACAAAAAATATATGAGTCCTTATTCTCAACAAATTCTTTAAGTTCCGAAATCAAATCGGAGTTTGTAAGTTTATTTTTATAAAGCAATTCAAAGAGATAATAATTATCATCTTTGATTTTAATTTTAACAAGAGCAGTCTTATTGTTATAACCGAAATCGAGCCCGTAAATCGTTTCCGTTTGTTCCGAAAATTGCGGAGGCTCATCAATGACTTCAAAAGGTTTATAAATCAGATTCTTTAATTCGCCCCATTCTCCGAGAGCGTAAATGTTATAAAAATCTTCATCCTGAGATTTAAGATTTTTAAGAACACTTTCATACTCTTTATCAATGTATTGGTTATCTTTAAATGTTGTTTTAATTTTTACGGAATTTTTTAAATTCATTGTATTGAGCCAATGATGAACATTAACCGGATTGAACGTAAACATTATTTGTTTGTAAAAAGCGGATTTCCCCCTTAGTCTCAAATCAAGCTGAAGGAAATCGCGGTATTCGAGTTCAGTAGCTTCTTCAATCCATAACCCTGAAATACCAAAAATGGATTTAAGCTTTTCCACATCATCAAGTCCTGCGGATATAATACTGTTCCCGTTCACATTGCAATGAATTGAGATATCGGAATCTCTGCATTCAAAATATTCTCCAAGCCCTGAGCTTGAAATAAGAGATTTAAGCAGACTGTATTGAGAATATCTGATGCTTTTAGCGGTTTTTCTTGCGAGGAGAAATTTATGTTTTTTTTCGGCAAGCATTCGTATAAGAATTTTTTGTGCGGCAAAAACACTTTTGCCGGAACCTGCACCGCCATAGATAATAAGATATCTGCTTTGATTGTGAAGATAAGGCAGATATATTTTATTGAAACTGTTTAAATCAAAAATAACCGTAGTGCTGTCAGATTTCATCAGAATCCTCTTCTCCGAATCCAAGTTTTACTTTAATAGTTTTGTTTTTCTTTACTACGGTTTCGGGTTTATCTTTCCAGCCGAAAAGATTTTTCATGCAAAACATCCAGACACTGTGTTGAATATATCCTTCCTCATTGAATTTATCCATAATCATTCCCTCCCATTTTTTCCTTCCGCATCTTTTTGCATTATCAATTTCTTTTAAGAAATTCTCTATATTACCGCTTTTTTCGATAGAAGCATAGATTTCTTCCTGCGTTGATTTCTCGAAACTTTCCGGCGAAAAACCGTTTTTAAGATGATTGCAATACTCGATTACTGATTTTGCTAAATTGTCGTTTTTGTTTTTTCTTTTCATACGGTAAAAATAAAAAATAAAAACCCTTAAATATTACAATTGAAATTGCATTATTATAAGTTTATTTTAGTACATTCAAATAAATATTATGAGCGAAGAAGATACCAATTCCGGAACTATTAAGTCAAAATTAAAAGAATTTGAGAACATTGACAACAGTAATTTACCCGAAGCGGAAAAAATGGACTTATTAATAAAGCTGCTTGAATCATCTAATTTGAATTCCGATCAGATTTATCAATATGCGGATAAAGTAAAAAACATAGCAGATAAAAAACTTTTAAATGAAAAATTCAGACCTTTTTACGAAATCTCAAGCAAGGATAGAGCTTCAAGAGAGGAATTAATTGACAGATTCGAGTTTTTGTTGAATACTTCAGATATTGATTCCGATGATGCGATTCTTGTACTCGCACATAAGAGATTCAGAGACATAATTAAATATATAGTAGGGATTTTAATAATAGTAATTGGACTTGCCGTAATTATTACACCGGTTTCCAAAGGGATTGAGATTATTACATTATTTCATTTTAATGACCTTGAATCTCTGGGTATTAATGTTGACAGCATGGGTATAAGAAATCACGGGATTACATTAATGGATACATTTGCATTAATTGCTATTTTTACGGGGATTTTAGTTTTAACTTCCACTAAGAAAAAACTCTGAAAAAAAAGTCCCCGTTACCAGCGGGGACATCCTGAACTAATTCCAAAACCAAAACAAAGGAGTGTTTGCAATAATACTTGCAAATACTGTGCCGAAAAAAAATACTGTTTAAACTTTTATCTGATGACAGACGATTCCAAACTTTACCAAAATGAGAAAACCTGTCTCAAAATTAAACTCGAAAGTTTTTCGGTTCCTGATTTTTTATACGATAGTTGTTTCGTAAAGTTACAACAAATAGGAAAAATTTTAGGAATTGTATGTATTGGTTATCAAAGTTACTTTATAAAAAAAATTACTACTATGAAGAAAATAATATTTATTTTTATCGCTTTAATTATCATTACATTTTATCAGGATTCATCTGCTCAGATTTTTTTCAGAACAGGTGTAAATACAGGGGTAACTTTCCCGACACAGGATTTCAATGAAATGTTTAATACACAGCTTGGCAGTGAAGTCTATCTTGCATATCCTGTCAGCAAATCAAATTTCGAGGTGACTATATCAATAGGGTATTCAAGGTTTCAGTTTGATAATGAATTTGTTAACAACAAATTGAAAGCTCTTTATGGTCCGGGTGAAACTGTTCCGGTTCTTGACGTGAATGCAAATTTCTCGACTACTCCATTGCTCATTGGAGCGAGATATACCGTGCCTAAAGGTATAGTAAGACCTTTTGTTTCATTAGAAGGCGGTTTACATTTTGTGAGTTTTGATATTGTTAATGGCACAATAAATATTCCGCAAAGCGGAACTATATTTATTCCAAAAGAAAGAAGAACCGAAACGAAATTCGGAGGGAGTCTCGGAGCAGGTTTTATTTATCCTATTGAGGGAATTTTCGATGTTGAATTAGTAGGAAAATATAACTATATGGATGTCAATTTTGAGCAGGATTACGATATAGTTAAATCCGACGGAACCAGAGTCAGAAGTTACAGTTCTTCTAAAGGCACTTATTTTACATTAAAAGCCGGAATCAGTTTCTGGTTTTAAAATGTGTAATTTCTCCACGCCAATGTTAAGAATGTGTAAATAACGGACAAAGCAACTCTTTAAGTATTATTATAATCTTTGTAATAACATATATTTATAAAGCAACACTTTATTGAATATTTTGGCATAATATTTGCTAAAGATATTTTGTAATAAAAACGTGTGATAAATATTTGTTAAAACAAAAACATTTTAAAATGAAAAAACTTTTTACGCTGGTACTTCTTTTTGTATCACTAACTGCATTGGGGCAGAGAGCAAAAATTGAAGTGGAGTATGTTTCACCCGATATGTTAAAGTTGAATTCGGCTTTTGTACCGGATTCGACAGTAGCGACAGGCTTAAATGTTGTTGCTGCAAATACATGGGTATATGTCAGGGTATGGAATTTTGGGAGTACACATTCAATAACAAGTGCAACCTGGAGCATTTTATCAAAGCCGTCAGGTTCAGGAGCTTCAATAAGTCCGGTTTCAGGAATGACAAACTGGGCAAAATTCAAAGCAGATTCCACAGGCACATATAACATAAAGGTATCAATGGTAGCAAACAGTATTACCAAAGATAGATCGGAAGAGCACACGTCTGAACTCTATTCACGAATCACCATCTCGTATCCCGTCTTCTGCTGGCAAAATCACAAACACACACGTGTTCTAATA
>CALKAJ010000235.1 GCA_937983305.1 uncultured Ignavibacteriota bacterium
GGCGACCACCGAGATCTACACTCTTTCCCTACACGACGCTCTTCCGATCTTCCTGGTGGAAAGAAACACTTTTCCAGTATATTTCATCATTTTCAATTTCAGCTTCAGGATAATTCAATACCTGCTTACCGTTCAAAAATTTCACCCTCAGTGAAAAAGGATTTTTATCTGCAGAATGAATATATAAAACCGGCTCTTTGACCATTACGTCCATTATTTTTTCAGGTCTCGAAGTAAGAAAAAAATTCTCGTCTTCAGGACATCCAACCATCACTCCCCATTCGTGCACATCATATCCGCTTTCAGGTTTAACAACAATCTGTGAAATACTTTTCAGCTGTATAACGATTCCCCATTGCTGAGTTGTCATTACATCTTCAACTGTTGTACCGCTAAATGAGATTTTTAATCCGTCAACTTTGTATTCATTCTGCAGATTCATCGGCAGGTAACCTGTATTATCTTCCGTTACTATTCCATAAAATCCGCCTTCGAGATTAAAATATTTTATGACTCCCGTAGAGTTTACATCTGTTTGAGAATTTGCCGCAGTATATGTCAACAATAAAAATAATGTAAAAATAAATATGTTTTTCATTTGCTTGGGTTTGAATTATAGGATACCTCAAATTATCAGTATAAAACCAAATTTGCAAGTAAATATATACTACTCACTTTTTGTATTCAATATTTACAGAATTTCTGTTAATTTACGTCAAATGTCAAAAAAAACTAACTTTAAAGGAGATATAAATTGGCAGTAAAAATTACAGATGAATGTATTGCTTGTGGAGCATGCGAAGCTGAATGCCCGAATAATGCAATATATGAAGCCGGAGTACCGTGGGTTCTCGGCGGCGAAGAGCACGACGCAGTGTCAATGGATCATACATACATTGCACCGGATAAATGTACCGAATGTGTGGGATTCCACGATGAACCGCAATGCATTCCTGCATGTCCGACAGAAGCTATAATTATGGATCCTGACCATCAGGAATCAAAAGAAGAGTTGATGGCAAAGAAAGAAAAACTCGACGAGCTCGGAAGATAATCATACAATCTGTTTTAGATTTTATGGACCCGGGATATATTCCGGGTTTTTTTTTATTTGAATTTTAAATTACCTCTATACTGTTTCATTTAATATATTCTTTTATTAACAAGCGAGATATTTTTTTATGAAGTTTCCAATATATTTTGATTACAATTCGACAACTCCGATTGACAAAAGAGTACTTGATGTAATGCTCCCTTATCTTTCGGATAAATTCGGTAATGCTTCAAGCAACTCACACTCGTTTGGAAGAGAAGCTTCCGCCGCAGTTGAATTTGCAAGGAAGCAAATTGCAGATTTAATAAACGCAAAAAGCGATGAAATTATTTTCACAAGCAGTACAACCGAATCGTGCAATCTTGCCATTAAAGGAATTGTCGAAAGTTCGTCTAATAAAAAAATCAGGATTATATCTTCACCTATTGAACACAAGTCAGTTTTAAATGTTTTAACTTATTTGAAAAAATTCGGAGTGGAGATTTATTTTCTTAAAACAGATGAATACGGATTTGTTTCCCCCGGCGAAGTGAAAGAAGCTATTGATGATAACACAGTATTGGTTTCCGTAATGACTGCCAACAACGAAATAGGGACCATTCAGCCGATTGGAGAAATTGGAATGATTTGTAATGAATTCAATGTTCCATTCTTTTCCGATGCCGCACAAGCCATAGGCAAAATTCCAATGGATATGAATACAATCCCTGTTGACTTAATGGCTTTCGGAGCGCATAAAATATACGGGCCAAAAGGTGCGGGAGCTTTATACATCAGAAAAGGTTCAAAGAAAATAAAATTAACCGGGCAAATACACGGAGGTATGCAGGAGGGCGGATTAAGAAGCGGTACACTTGATGTACCTGCAATAGCGGGATTTGGAAAGGCGGCACAAATCTGCAATGAAAATCCGGCGGAAGAATTCTCCGCACAAACTTTATTAAGAGACAGAATTATTAACAACCTTCTTCGCAATTGTGAAGATACAGGTATTAACGGACATCCCGTAAAAAGACTTCCCAATAATATTAACATATATTTCAAGGGTATTCCTTCACAGATGCTGATAAATAAATTCCCTGAATTTGCAATTTCTTCCGGAAGTGCATGCAGTTCCGAAACTTTAGAACCTTCTTTCGTGTTAAGAAATATAGGAAGAGATTTGGAAACAATAAACTCCTCCATAAGAATAAGTATAGGAAGATTCACAACCGAAGATGAAGTTTCTTTTTTAATTAAAAGACTCATTGAAGGAATAAAAGAGTTAAAAAATTTTTAAAAAACTAAAATAAGAAATTATGCAGGAAACACAACAAACTCCGGAATTTATACCGGGTGTATCGGATGACATAAACTTAACTGCCGGTGCAGTAAGCGAAATAAAAAGAATAATGAAAGAAAATGAAATTCCCGGTGACTATGGCTTAAGGATTTCCGTAAAAGGCGGAGGATGTTCAGGCTTAACATATTCTCTGGGATTTGATTCCGAACCTAAACCGACTGATAGTGTTCTGGAACAGGACGGCATCAATATTTTTATAGATATGAAAAGTATGATGTATCTGAACGGAACCCAGCTCGATTTCACTGACGGCTATCAGGGAAAAGGATTTATTTTTAATAACCCCAATGCAAAGCGTACCTGCGGCTGCGGCAGCTCCTGTTAAAAATAATAAGATTTTTTATGAGCAATATCTCAAGAAGGAAATTCATTACTACATCAATGCTTGGTATAATTTCAACAGCTTTAGTACCAAAAATAGGATTCACTGAAAATTTTAATAATAAAAATAATTTAAAAGGAGAAATAAATAAAATGGCATTCGAATGGAAATTCAATTCCCGTCCTTATTCCGACGAGGAAGCAAAATCTTTATTAAAAGATGTAATCTCACCTGAAACAAGTGACTGGCATTACAATACCCATCACAAAGGTTATGTAACTTTTTTAAACAACATTGAAAAAGAACTTGAATCCGCTGACAGAGCTAAGGCAAACGGTAACTACAGTCAGGTTGGAGAGCTCAAAAGAAGATTAACCTGGAATCACGGCGGAACAGTATTACACGATGTTTACTGGGAAGTATTAGGCGGAGACGGCGATGCTTCAAAGGGCGCCGATATCAAAGCAGCAATCGAAAATGAATTCGGAAGTTTTGATAAATGGAAAGAAGACTTCAAAGCAACTGCAACTGCCGCAAAGCTTTCCGGCTGGGGCGTGCTCGTTTATGATATGCTTTACAGCAAGAGACTTTTAAACGTACTCGTTGATGAGCATCATTACGGTGCAATCTGTGGCGAAATTCCTCTTATTGCCTGCGATGTATTTGAACATGCCTATTATCACAAAGACGGACCGGGCAGAGTAAAATATATTGATAACTTCCTTAATAACTTGAATTCGGGCCGAATAAATGAAAGACTTGTTAAATTCGTAA
>CALKAJ010000236.1 GCA_937983305.1 uncultured Ignavibacteriota bacterium
TCTTTTTATATTCACTTATTATGTTCTCCTATGGTCATATGATACTATTTAATCAAAAGCATCTTTTTTGTTTCAGTATACTCACCCGTGATCATCCTATAAAAATATACTCCACTTGTTAAATACGTACCCTCAAAGGTCGTTTCATACGTTCCGGGTTTAAGTCTTTCATTAACGAGAGTCTTTACTTCCCTGCCGGAGACATCATAAACAACAATCTTAACACTTCCAAGTTTTAAAACATAAAACTTTATATTCGTTGTTGGATTAAAGGGATTCGGATAATTCTGGCTTAAGAGATAATATTCAGGAAGTGCCGAACTAATTTTTGAAATGAATGTGAAACCTGCATTTGTTGTTTTAAGTATCGTGCCGTCATATCCTACTGTCCACCCTGTTTGTGCATCTACGAAATATATGCTTGTTAGTGAATTTGGTGGTAATATATCAGATTGCAAAATCCAGTTTGTTCCGCCATTTGTTGTTTTATATATTACACCGTTGCGTATTGTCATACCGATGTTTCCTCCCACAGCCCATCCCGTTTGTGAATCAACAAATCGAATATCGTTTAGAGATGTTTCAGAACCTAAATTAACTTGGGAAGTCCAATTATGCCCACTATTAGTTGTCTTAAATATTGAATAATAATATACAGCCCAACCTGTTTGCTCATTAATAAAATGACCTGAATTATATCGCTGGGTTGATAAAGTAATCCAGTTAATTCCTCCATTAGTTGTTTTCAGAAATGCATCCCATCCAAAAATCCAACCTGTATTTGAATTTATAAATTGAACATCATACGGAGTTCCTGCTCCTCCAGTCTGGTAAATCCAGTTTGTTCCGCTGTTTGAAGTTTGACAGATAATCCCTCCGCTTCCAACAGCCCAACCTGTCTGATTATTGACAAAATAAACTGAATACAGCCCTTGAGTAACTGTTGAACTTAATTGTGTATCCCAAGTGTTTCCGCCATCTGATGTCCTGAATATTTTATATCCATTTCCGCCAACTGAACCACCTACAGTCCATCCGGTCTGTGAATCTTCAAAATGAATACAATTGAGAGTATTTATTGGCAAGCGTGTTAAAGAATCCCAATTAGTTCCACCGTTTATTGTTTTATAAATAAAACCACCGCTTAAAGCAATCCATCCTGTCTGGGGATTAGTGAAATATACCGAATTCATAATCTGAGTTGTTCCATTTGATATTTTATTCCAGTTGAGACCTCCGTTTGTAGTTTTGAGAGTAACTCCGTAATATCCTGAGCACCACCCGTTTTGTGAATCTGTAAAGTTAATTGAATATAAGTGAGCACTTGTTGTGCTTGGTTGTTGTGTCCAGTTTATTCCACCATTAGTTGTTTTACTAATAAAACCACTGGAACCTGCAATATATCCATTTTGAGTGTCTGTAAAGAATACCGAATAAAATATTGTAGAATTTGCTGCAGTGTATGCAGTCCAGTTTAACCCGCCATTTATGGTTTTTAGAAATATTCCATAAGGGTATGAACCATTAACACCACCTCCCACTGCCCATCCGTTCAGCGAATCTGTGAAATAAATAGAACTAAGATTACTGGTTGTCACTTTTCTGCATGAATCCCAATTTGTCCCTCCGTTTGTTGTTTTCAGTATAGTTCCATTGGTACCAGCAATCCATCCTCTTTGTGAGTTGATAAAATGGACTGAATTGAAAGTTGCACTTATATTAAAACTTTGAAATATAAAATTATCTCCTCCGTCCGTAGTTTTCCAGAAAGTGTTGCTTGGACCTACCAGCCATCCTGTTTGGGAATCTATAAAATGAACATCATAAAATGTATAGTTCATTGTTGGAATCCAGTTTGCACCTCCATCCATAGTTTTAAGGAATATTTGATTTCCAACAACCCAACCTGTTTGTGAATCAAAGAAATGCACAGCGTATAGTGAATTAGGAGTTCTGCTGACTTGATTATTCCACGCAATACCTCCGTTAGTTGTCTTTATTATTGTTCCATATTCACCAACTGCATATCCTGTGTTTGAATCAACAAATTTAATTGATCTTATAATATTCCCCTGTGGAAATGGATTCTGCCAAACCCACTGCCCGCTCGCATTCATTGCTGCGAGCATCGCTAAGATTACTAAGAGTTTTTTCATAATCTGATGATAATATTATTTAATTAATAACATCTTTTTTGTTTCCGTAAATTCGTTTGTTATGAGTCTGTAAAAATAGACGCCGCTGGTTAGCGAGCTTCCGTCGAATGAAGTTTCATACGTGCCGGGCTGCAGCGATTCGTTTACAAGTGTTTGGACTTCTTTACCTAAAATATCAAATACAACTATCTTTACAAACTTTGAACTTGGAACTTCAAACTGAATTTTTGTTGTTGGGTTGAACGGGTTCGGATAGTTTTGCGATAGTAAATACTTCTCGGGAATGTTGCCATTTATTTCATTAACAAAGGTAGAACCTCCGTTTGTAGTATAAAGAAGTAACCCGTGATTACCTGCTAACCAACCTGTATATGCATTTATGAAATGAATTGCGTTTAATGTTTCTGTGGAGTCTGGAATTTGTTTTGACCAGTTTAATCCACCATTTGAAGTCCGAAACAAAGTATGTGGTTTAGATAAAGCATATCCAGTATTTACATTTACAAAAAAAATATTGTTAATATTATTTGAATCTCTAAGTATTTCTGTCCAATTATATCCACCATTCGTTGTCTTTGAAACCAAACCATGAAACGAATTGTTAATTACATTAGCACAAAGGTACCCATTAATCGTATCAAGAAATGTAAAATTAGATATACTATTATTTGTAGTATAAATTGAGGTCCAATTAGCCCCACCATTTGAAGATCTATAAATATTATTTGTACCGTTTGCACTTCTACAAAAACCATAATTTAAATTTAAAAAATGAAGTCCAGTAATCCATGTGGGTAAAGTAAAGGTTACCCAGTTTGAACCACCATTAGTTGTCCTATAAAGATACCAATTAACCCTAGACCAACCAGTTAAAGCATTTAAAAAATATATATCATTATATCCTATATTAAAATCAGACAAAACCAATGACCATATAGACCCACCATTAACTGATTTAAATAAATTTCCAATCGGATTATAAGGCGGAACAGAAAGTTGCATATAATCTGAATACCAGAGCATATTAGGATCAATTATAAATTGGGTAACAAATAATCGATAAGTAGTATTCAGTAGAACCCAATTTACTCCTCCGTTTGTAGTTTTTAAAAAGAGACGATTACTTGTTACAAAGCCTGTTTGTGTATTAGTAAATTTGACAAAATTCAAATTTTGGCTTGTATCTATTGTGTAGGATTGCCAACTAGGTTGCCCACTTGCGCTCATTGACACGAACATTGCAAAGATAACTAAGAGTTTTTTCATAATCTGTTGATAAAATTATTTAATTAATAACATCTTTTTTGTTTCCGTAAATTCGTTTGTTATGAGTCT
>CALKAJ010000237.1 GCA_937983305.1 uncultured Ignavibacteriota bacterium
AGATGGTGATTCGTGACTGGAGTTCAGACGTGTGCTCTTCCGATCTCTGAAGCATAATAGAGCAAAGGTCACGGGTAGCCGGCGTACAATATACACTGCCGGTGAAACCTTTCAGAGACAAAGTCGGAAGATTACCCGAATGGTCTATATGTGAATGTGAAAGAATCACACAATCAAGCTCTTTGGGCTCAAAAAGAAATTTCCTGTTCATTTGAAATGACTCTTCCCTCTTACCCTGAAACATACCGCAATCTATCAGAACCTTTTTACCGTTAATTTCAAGTAAATGTTGTGAACCTGTTACAGTTTGTGCAGCACCGCAGAATTTAATTTTCATAATAACTTAACTTAATAATTTTAAATGCAAAAATTAAAATTAATTTAGAAAATTTTAAGAAACAAACCAGATAATTATTTTAATATATATTAACTCTTTACCCGGATTGAGAATTTTCACAGGGAAAAACCCGGAACCCGGGAAACATAAGTTCAGAGCTAAACTATTAATTAAATAAAACAATAGTTACCTGTATTATGTATTGATTTTTAATAAAAAATAAGTGATATTTATACGATTTTGATGAATAGCATACTGAGTGGGTCAGAGTTGCCCACTTTTTTTTTTAATAAAAAATTAATGGACAAATTATTTGATTTAATCGAAAGGTCTCTTGAAGGTTCCGAATATTTTTTAATAGAATTGAACACAAGAGGCGAAAAAAGAACGAGAGTTCTTGAAGTATATGTTGACAGCAAAGGTGATGTCAATCTGGATGCTCTTGGCGAATTGAATAAATTATTCTGGAGCAAGATGGAAGAAAATGATTATAATGATGAATTTTCAAAAGTAATTGTTTCATCGCCCGGAATTGAAAGACCGTTCCGGTATATAAAACAACTGCACAAGCACATTGGAAGACTATTTACGGCAAAAGATTCGGATGGAAATACAATCGAAGGCACTTTAACAAACGTAAACGAAGAAAAAGATGAAATTACTGTCGAAAAGTCAAACACAAAAGGTAAGAAAAGTACTGCACAGATGCCCGAAATATTTGTTCTCAAATTTTCGGATTTATCTGATTCAAAAATAAAAATTAAATTTTAAAAATATTATCTATATAAAATGAGAGGTGAGATTATAGATGCTTTCGCCCAAATGGCAAAGCAGAAAAATATTGACAGGGATATTCTCGAGAGCGTAATTAAAGACTCTTTCAGGAAAATGATGGAAAAGAAATACGGACTTGAAGCAAACTTTGAGATAATTGTGAATATGGAAAAAGGAAACATAGAGATATTCCACTATAAAACAGTTGTCGAGGAAGTTAATGACCCTAATACAGAAATAGATGTTGAATCGGCAAAAGAAAAATCAGGAGAAGATTTTGCTCCGGGTGACGACTTTGTTGAAGAACTTCCCATTGAGGATTTTGGAAGACGATTAGTTTTGAATTTAAAACAAAATCTGAATCAGAAAATAAGGGAAATCGAGAAGGAAGTAACATTCAATTATTATAAAGAACTTGTCGGTGAAATAGTAGTTGGCGAAGTTTATCAGATTAAATCTAATTCGATGCTTCTTATTCACAATGGAAACGAAGTAATATTCCCTAAGTCTGAACAAATTCACAATGAAAAATTCCGCAAAGGTGAAACTGTAAGAGCAATAGTTAAAAGTGTCGAGAAAAAATCTTCAGGACCCCCTACTATCATTGTTTCAAGAACCGATAACGAATTTCTGCAAAAACTTTTTGAGCTTGAAATTCCCGAGATATATGATAACATCATTGAAATTAAATCAATTTCAAGAGAGCCGGGCGAAAGAGCGAAAATTTCTGTTTTCTCAAATGATGACAGAATTGATGCGGTCGGCGCTTGTGTTGGAATGAAGGGTTCAAGAATTCATTCTATCGTAAGAGAACTGAACAATGAGAATATTGACGTTATAAATTATACTGATGATAACGCATTGTATATTGCACGCTCGCTTGCTCCTGCAAAAATCGAGGAAATTATTCTTGACAGTGCCAATAAAACGGCAAGAATAAAAGCTGATGAAGACCAGATTAGTCTCATAATTGGAAAGAGCGGACAGAATATTAAGCTCGCTTCCAAGTTAACCGGTTTTCAACTTGATGTAATAAGGGAAGAAAGAAAGAGTCTGAATGATGAATTTAGTTCCGATTCTGAAGAAGATATTGAAGACGAAATCGATGAGGATATTGATGAAGATATTGAAGATGAAATCGAAGATAACAAAGAAGGCGAAACTGTAGAAGACAAAGAAGGCGAAACTGTAGAGGATAAAGAAGATGAAACCCAAGAGGATAAAGAAGATGAAACCCAAGAGGAT
>CALKAJ010000238.1 GCA_937983305.1 uncultured Ignavibacteriota bacterium
ATTCCTGCCCAAACGTCGGAAGTCCCCTTCTGTTCGGTGCCACGATAATATAATCGTTAGCAGCCATCATCTGGAAATTCCATCTGTATGAGAAAAACTGGCTCACTGCACTTTGCGGTCCGCCCTGACAATAAAGCAATGCAGGGTATTTTTTATTTGCATCAAAATCCGGAGGATATATTACCCAAACAAGCATTTGTTTTCCATCTGTCGTCTTTACCCATCTTTCTTCAACTGAAGCTGATTTAAAAGTTGAGAGTATATCTTTGTTTACATAAGTGAGCTGAGTTTCTTGTCCTGAATTTTCGTCTATTTTGTAAATTTCTGCAGGCATTAACATCGAAACCTTTGTGCCGATTAACACTCCGTTTTCAAATGATATGTCATTGTAATCGTGTCTTCCCGTTGTAATTTGCTTTATCGAACCGCTTTCTATTACAAGAGCATAAATCTGATAAGTTGCATTTATTCCGCTGATGAAATATAAATTTTTCGAATCTTTGCTCCAGTTGAAATTTGTTGAACTTTGGTCAAAATTTTCAGAGTAATCTTTAGAGCTGCCGCTTGAAAAATCATATACCATCAATCTCTTTTTATCGGATTCGAATCCCGCTGTTTTCATACTTTGATATGCAAGTTTAGTTCCGTCAGGAGAAAAGACAGGGTCTAAATCATATCCGGGATTTCCTTCAGTAATGTTAACAGTTGTTTTTGATTCAACATCGTAAATATAAATATCAGTATTGGTTGACTTTGTGTATTCGCGTCCAATTAATTTTTTGCATACATAAGCAATATTTTTTCCGTCAGAACTGATATTAAACTGCTCAACTCCGCCGCCGGGCTGGTCCGGTGCGTCGAATCTTTCACCTTCAAGTAAATCAACAGGCGTTCCGGTTTTTCCGTCGTTATAAGTTAAATAAAATACGTGACTGTATGCAAAATCGTGCCAGCTGTCCCAGTGACGATACATCATATCATCTGTAACTATTGCATTTGCAAGCGGTAAATCAGGATACATTTCATTCACTGTTTTATCAAGTTTTACGTCCGCCATATACACGATTGATTTCATATCGGGTGCATATTTAAAGCCGTTTATTCCGCCGGGAATTTTCGTAATCTGCGTTTTACCGCTTCCATCGGGGTTCATTTCCCAGATTTGCATTTCTCCGCTCTCAGGTGAAAGGTATCCGATTTTTTTTCCGTCAGGTCTCCATATTGCATTATATTCAGGAAACTGTGAATCGGTTATCCGCACAGGTGTTCCGCCGTCAATGGAGACAATAAATATATCCCTGTTGCCTTTATTTTTTTCAAGGTTATAAAAAACTGTTCCGAAAACTATTTGCTTTCCGTCGGGAGATAAAACCGCTTCGCTTATTCTTCCGAGTTTCCACATTATCTCAGGTGAAAATCTTTGTGAGTAAGTCGTGCCTGCGATTACAAGCAATAAAAATAAAAGTATGTATTTTTTCATATTTGTTATAATATTTTATGCAAGTTATATAAAACAAAATTTTAATTAAATATAAAAGGTTTGAACTATTCTGCTTTCCCAAAGTCCACTTTGGGAAAGAGAAAAGGGATGCTTTCCCAAAGTGGACTTTGGGAAAGAGAAAAGAGAAAGTGGACTTTGGGAAAGAGAAAAGGGACAGTGGACTTTGGGAAAGAGAAAAGGTTTGAATTATTCTGCTTTCCCAAAGTGGACTTTGGGAAAGAGAAATGTCGGCTATCCTGATTTTAATTCACCGTAGCTGCTTTGAGCGTTTACCGGGGTCTATGTCATTGGAAGTGCTGTGAAGTGTGATTAAATAATCAAGTGCAGTCCAGAGGGCTTTTGTTTTGGGAACGCAATCCTGCTTGTAATACCACCAGAAATAACCTCCGATAAAGCCCGGAGTTGTTATTTTCATTGAGTAGTAGCGTGTCATATATTCTTTTTTCTTATTTGCGTTTGTTGTTCCGCACTCCCCTATTCCGAGTTTTGAATTCGGGAAAATAGTTCTTAAGCTGTCAAAAACTATTTGCCAGTTTGGCTGATAATTGTTGCAGTCATCTTCATAATATGATACAAGGACATAGTCAACCTGAGATTTCATTCTTGCAGGAATATTTTGCACAACCCAGCGGAACATTTCATTATTTGGATTCGACCAGCAATTAAAATTATAATAAAGTGTGAGAGCCGTTTTTTTATTTGCAGATTTCAAGATTCCAAATGCAGTATCTATCTTAGCAATTACTGAATCTTTATTCCCGAGCCATTCTCCGTTTATTTCGTTGGCAAATTCCCATAGGTCAACTTTATTCCCGAATGCATTCAGATATTCATTTACACGGGAAATCCATTGTGCTTTGGAATACTGATTGAAGTAATAACTGTCGAGAAGTTCGCCCATAATGTATGAAACGCTGTCAATGGCATTAACTGCAGAGGTATAATTCGTTGCGGGCTGCCATTCGTCAAATACAATGCGAGTAACCGGCTTTTGGTAGTGAGATGAAAGCGAGGTAACAATAGCAGATAAGTTTCCGACATCGTCAATCGTAACGCCCCAAAACTTTTTGGGCAATGTATTCTGAGATGTCGCTGGGATGGAATATGCGAGCAGGAGGAGGAGTGCTGCGATATTTTTCATAAGTAAAGATAAAAAAGATTTTTCAAATTGTAAAGAGAAAAGTAAAAAAAAGAACCCGGGAGTAAACTCAACCGGGTTCTGGGGGCTTGGGTATGTTAGTTAATTAAAGAACAATGGATCTAAACTTTTTAAAACTATTTTACAAGTATCATTTTCTTAATATCACGGAAACTGTTTCCGGCTGTAAGCTGATAGAAATAAACTCCGGATGAATATCTTGAAGCATCCCATTGGAATGAATATGTTCCCTGTGAAAGTGTACTGTTAACAAGATTCGAAACTTCTCTTCCTGTTATATCAAATATTTTTAAAGAAACCGCACCGTTGAAACCTGCAGGAAGTGTAAATGAAATTGAAGTTACAGGATTAAACGGATTTGGATAATTCTGACTTAATGAGAAATTATCTGCAACTTGTGTCTGATTTTCTTCTTCAAAGATAACAGGATTATTAGCAGGTCCCAGAAGGAACGGCATTTCAATATATGAGCCGTTTAAGTAAATCGTATTAGTTGCATTTGTCATTACCGGTAAAACATAAGGATTAGAGTTCAGGAATGTAGTATCCTCAATAACCTTATCAAGATTTGTTGCTACAATTCTGATTCTGCTGTTTTTCTTAAAAATATGTGCGCGTGATTGTCCTTCGAAAGTTGCGGTTTTTACTGTGTTAGCGTTATAGCCTCTGTCGGTATAGTTTAATCTTGAGACGAAGTATTGTTTTCCGTCAGGAGTTACTTCAAACATCTGGAAGTTATACTGGCAAAGATTTGCAGTACTTTCGTATCTTAAAGTTATCTTAGGTGTTCCAACCATCTTAACATCTATTGCAAGTTTTGGAGATGTGAAAAGTTCTTTTTCAACCTTAAATTTATTTGTAAAATTACTGCCTTTGAATTCGTCATATATTGCATTTTGTAAAGTATATCCGTTCGTTACGTTATTTTTAAATGAAACCTTAAGGAAATTGAAGAAACTGTTGAATGGAAGAAGAGTATGTAATATATTAAAATGTAATTTATAATCTGTTATTCCTGCCGGAGGAAATACTTCAGAGCTGTCGTGAACAAAGCTCCATTGTCCGTTTGTTTTTGGGAACGACGTATATGCAAAGTTATATCTTGGTCTTGATTCAAAGCCCTGCGGCATTTTCCAGATATATTCATAGAACCACTCATTGAAATAATTCATATGCCATACGTTTTCGGTTTCAGATATATCACCTCCGTGACCGATTACCGCACCGAAATATGCTCTGTGCGGTTTACCGTTAAGCTGAGCTAAACTTCTGATATTTCCCGAAGCATTAAAGAAATAATCCTGCCAGCTGTTTTCAAGTAATATAGGAACATTCAAATTCTGAACCTGATTAGCGAAGTTCCTGCCAATAGGCATCCAGTATGCAAGAGAATCCCATTTATCATTCTTTGTACCGGTTTGATATACCCATTTTTCCATTGCTGTTACAAGCGGGTTATAACGTGCAGTATCGGGAGTATATGAAATAGTCCACAAATATGACATTTTTACAGAGCCGTTTTCAATCCAGCTTGATGCGAATTCAGGTGAAGTAACAGACGAAATGATAGCGGCAACATTCATCCCTCTTAATGCCGCAATGTATGGAATTGTTCCACCCTGAGAACCGCCCATAATTAAAATCTTAGTAGTATCAAGACCGACTGTATCGGCTTTGATGTAATTCACAAACTCTATTAAATCGTCAGCTTCAACTTCTGACATAAGATTTGAAAGTCCGGTAGAGTTACCCTGACCTCTGACCGAATAAGTATAAACAACATAACCATAGTTTGCCTGAGCAGATGCAAATTGTGCAAGTGTCTCTTTTCTGTCACCGTAACCGTGTACCATAATTACGCACGGATAACCGTCGGGTAAATAAATATTCGGTTCACTGGGATAGAATTTTGTGGCATCCATTTCGGCACCATCTCTAAGCATAATTCTAAAGTTTTCTTCAACAACAGTTGGTGACATCAGCCCGTTTTGGAAAACAGGTGGAAGCATTGTAAACTGGGTTTTATCCAGATTTGCCGGACGGTTTAGCTGACCGTTGGCGGAGATAGCGATAGAGAGAAAGAGAGAGATAATGACGAGTGTTTTGTAGATGTTGTTCATTATTTTTTGTTTTAGTTTAGGTTACGGTGCATTAACACCGTAACCATTTATTAATTTTATTTTACGAGTACCATTTTTTTAATCTCGCGGAATTCAGAGCCGGCCGTAAGCTGATAGAAATACACACCGGAGGAATATTTTGAAGCATTCCATTGGAAATTATAAATACCTTGAGTTAAATTCTGATTAACAAGATTCGATACTTCTCTTCCTGTTATATCAAATATTTTTAATGTAACGAGACCGTTGAAATCTGACGGAAGACTGAAAGAAATTGTTGTTGCAGGGTTAAACGGATTCGGATAATTTTGATTTAATGAGAACACATCCGGAACTATTGATTCCGTTTCTTCCGAACTGAACATTATTGGGTTTGCAGAGTTACTTACAAAAGGTAAATCAATATAAGAATCTTTGAAGAAAATCGTGTTTGTTGCCTTTATCATAACGGGAAGTACATAAGGATTTGTGTTTAAAAACACAGTATCTTCAGGAGTTCTGTCAAGGTTTGTAGCAACTATTCTTATTTTATTTCCTGCTTTAAAGATATGTGCACGTGATTGTCCTTCAAATGTTGCAGTCTTAGTCTGATTTGTTGTATATGCTCTGTCTGTATAATTTAATCTCGAGACAAAATACTGCTTTCCGTCAGGAGTAACTTCAAATATCTGGAAGTTATATTGTGGTAAAGCCGCACTGCTTTTATATCTAAGTTGAATTTTCGGAATACCTACCATTTTAAAATCCTGTGTAAGTGCAGTTGATGTAAATAATTTCGATGCAATTTTAAATTTATTTGTAAAATTCGTGCCTTTGAATTCATCCCAGATTGCTTGTTGCAATGTATAATTCGTTCCGACATTATTTGCAAAAGTTGTTTTTGCAGTTGCATTGTTATTTCCTGTTGCAGTTAATCTGTTAGTAGTGTTAAAGTATAACCTTGAAGTCGTAGAGCCTGCAGGAGGAAAAACGTCTGTGCTATCGTGAACAAAACTCCACATCACACCGATTTTTGGGAATGAAGAATATGCGAAATGGTACTTAGGTCTTGTATCAAATCCCTGCGGAATTCTCCATAGGTATTCGTAATACCATTCGTTAAAGAAGTTCATATGCCATTGATTTTCTGTTTCAGAAATGTCACCTCCATGACCCATTACAGCGCCGAAGTAAGCTCTGTGCGGTTTTCCCTGAAGCTTAGCAAGACTTCTTATGTTACCCGAAGCATTGAAGAAATAATCCTGCCAGCTGTTTTCAAGTAAAATCGGTGTATTTAAATTCTGAACCTGATTATTGAAATCTCTTCCAATTGGCATCCAGTATGCAATTGAATCCCATTTATCGTTTTTCTTTCCTGTTTCATATACCCATTTTTCCATCGCTGTTACGAGCGGATTATATCTTGCGGAATCGGGAGTATAAGAAATTGTCCAGAGATAAGACATTTTTACAGAGCCGTTTTCATTCCAGCTTGTCGCAAATTCGGGAGATGTTACCGATGAAATTATTGCGGCAACATTCATACCTCTCAATGCGGCAATATAAGGAACCGTACCGCCTTGTGAGCCGCCCATAATCAGAATTTTTGTTGAATCAAGACCGACTGTATCTGCTTTTATATAATTTACAAGTTCGATTAAATCATCTGCTTCAAGTGTTGACATAAGGTTCGATAATCCGGTTGAATTACCCTGTCCCCTCACGGAGTATGTATAGACTACATAACCGTAAGCCGCCTGAGCAGAGGCAAAATGAGCGAGTGTTTCTTTTCTGTCTCCGTAACCGTGTACCATAATTACGCAAGGATAACCGTCAGGTAAATATGGGTTCGGTTCGCTCGGATAAAATTTTGCGGCATCCATTTCTGCACCGTCGCGAAGGATTATTTTAAAATCCTGACTGACAACATAAGGAGCCATTAATCCGTTTTGATATGTAGATGGAAGCTTTTGGAAATTATACTTGTTAAAATTTGCAGGTCTTTTAATCTGCGAGAAAGCAGAGCCGGCAAAAACTAAGAGTATGGTAACGAGTAAAAAATGTTTGATTTGAATTCGCATAAGTTTATTTATTATTTTTTCAATTACAATTTATAAAAAGATTTTAGAACTTCGTAAATTTGCTCACTTGTGGTTCCGTCACCATAGGTGTAATCAAATTCACTTGTGTTTTTTGATTTATAGTCTTCAGCATGTCTTAAAAAATCGTTGACATTGCTGTTATCGAAAGTTAACAGTCTTGCATTCTTATCAAGAACTTCAGGTCTTTCGGTAACTTTTCTCATAACACCGCAAGGGATGTTAAAGAATAAGGATTCCTCCTGTAAACCGCCTGAATCGGTAAGAATCATATTACTTTTTCTGACTAAGCCGAGCATTTCGAAATAATCGTGTACCGGCTCTTTAATCTTCAGCTTTGAAGGATATTTTCCGGCAAATACTGAATTAAATCTGTCTTTTACAAGAGGGTTTGGATGAATAATGTGAAGTATATCTTCATCAACTATATTGTCAGTAATAACATCATTAAGGATAGAAGCATACTTAGATACATTATCCCAATTTTCTCGTCTGTGAAGCGTACTGAGTAAGTATTCGTCATATTTAGGTTCCTTTATTTTATTTTCTCTAATTAAGTTTATTATTGCGTCGTTAATTGTATTTCCGACTATGTAATTTTTCTTTGCGGATATTCCCTCGCGAACGAGGTTATCGTAGCTTATATGTGTAGGGCAGAAATTCAAAGATGATGCGCGCCCAATTGACTCTCTGAAAAACTCCTCCGGGAACGGGTTCTGATGGTCAAAAG
This sequence comes from uncultured Ignavibacteriota bacterium, assembly GCA_937983305.1. Taxonomy (GTDB): domain Bacteria; phylum Bacteroidota; class Ignavibacteria; order Tepidaquicellales; family Tepidaquicellaceae; genus DSSM01. The sequence goes on from CALKAJ010000238.1 coordinate 7,589, forward strand.
TTCTCAGACCTGCTTCTACGTGCATTACCGGAATCTCATTTAAGAAACCCCATATTGCACCGCTGTATGCAGATGCTGTATCACCCTGAACTATAATACCTGCAATATCTTTCTTTGCAATTAATGCCGAAGGTGAATTAAACTTTTCGGTAAGCTTATTCATCAGATGAGCATTTAACTGATTAAGATCGGTTGAACGATTTGGAATCTGTTCGATTGTAATATCATCTTCAACACCAATGTGCTCAAGAACATCACCTGATATTTTTTGCTGACAGGTATTTACAAGTACAGGGAAGAACTCCTCCGAATTTTTAAGAATTCGATATAAAATGAATAACTTAATGATTTCAGGACGTGTTCCAAATACAAGTAGTATAACTTTTTTATTTCTGTTCTGCTCGAGAGATTGTAAGGTTTTTGAGAGTTCCATAAGTTTTTTAAGTTTATAAAAATTTTTATTAATCAATAATGGTCGGTTTTATCCCAGACCAAAGTTTTATTAGTACCTTTTACCGCTAAAAATACTTTTATTGCTCTTATTGTTGCAAAGAAATTTACTACGTTATCCACAAAAAGTCTGCCGACACTGAATATTGCATATCTCGGACCATACCATTTATTTGTGAAATGAATTCGATGGAAAATACGTATTGCAAGAAATAACATTGCTGAAAGTAAAGAATAGAAAAGATCTGAGCTTGTATTAATGATTGGCATTAAAACGTTGAGACTCAAATTTTCATCAATCACATAAAGAACACAATAAAGGAAAAATAAGGTTGATGTTAAAAGAAATAAATTTGTAAATAATCCTTTTCTGTCTCTCAGGAGGAAGTAACGTGTCATCAGATTTCCCTGCCATTTGTGAATTTTCCAGTTTTGAAGATTGATTCCTGCAATCCAGCGTGAGCGCTGTTTTACTGCAGGCCAGAATGCATTCGGGAAATAACCTTTTGTTGCAATAATATCGCCGAGTTTATCGTCTTTGAACATCAGGTTAACAAAATATACTTTGAATCCGAGTTTGTGAAGTTTCAGACCAAGTTCATAATCTTCGGTTAAATTTCCGTCGTTAAATATTCTGAATTTTTCTTCCGTAGGACCGATTATATAAGCTATATTATCGCTGTTTTCAACATCATTTATTTGTCTTTCGGTAACAGGTGCAAATTTCTTAAGAACATCAAGATAGTTTCTATCCCAATCTTCCATATAATAAAATACTTTTCTGTTGAAAGCCATACCCGTACCGGCAAAAGGAACAAAAGAGCCGAGTGCCTGGCGGACTATTACGTCTTTTGTATGTACTTCCGCAAATGCATCGCAATATGTTCTGTGGAAAAGTCTGCCTACTTCACTTTTAATGGGAACAACAGGAATCTGAACCGCATCATATCCCTTATGAATGATAAGGTAATTGTAAAGCTTCATTGATAACGGGTGAATAAAATCCTCTGAATCGTGGATAAGTATAACACCGAAATCTCCATATTGTTCTTCGTATGACTTGATACAGCGATACGCATTATTCAGATTATCTGCTTTTGATGTCGGTCCGTTTTTCGGATTTATTGCCATTATTACGCGCGGGTCATTGTCCGAATATTTTCTTACTTCGGCAATCGTTTTATCGTCATTCTGATAAACCGCAACAAAAATTCTATAATTTTTATATTTCAGGTTTTTAAGGGCGAGATTGACTGTTCTGCCAATCACGTCGTATTCCATCCAGCATCCTATAGATCGGAAGAGCGTCGTGTAGGGAAAGAGTGTAGATCTCGGTGGTATCCGTAT
>CALKAJ010000239.1 GCA_937983305.1 uncultured Ignavibacteriota bacterium
AGAACCGTTTTATTCTGACCGATGAAAGCACCATAAGCAGAACCAAGTTTAGAAGCAAATTCCGGATTCACCTGAAGATTTGAAAGTCCCGTAATTCTTGAATCCGAAAAAAGCTCATTGAAAAATGCATCTTCATATATCAGACTTCTTGTAATCTTAGCATTGTTATTAACAATTTTCTTATCCCAGATTTTTATGCTCGAACTCACAAAAACATTTTTTCCTATCTTGCAATTATCGCCGATGAAAACGAAATCATTTATTCTTGTATTTGCATCAATCTCTGTATTCATACCTATGACATCAAATAACACCTTCGTCTTTTCTCCGATAATTACGTTATTCCATATAACCGAATTCTTTATTTCCGCACCTTTCTCTATTGTTACATTTTCACCGATAATGCTGTTCTCAATAATTGCTTTGGGGTCTATCTTTGCAGTAGTACTTATACAATTTCCTTTTTCATCTTTTGCCTTAATATATTCAAGTTTACCTTTCAATGCATCTATATTGGAATGCATATATTCTTCAAGGTTTCCTACATCGCGCCAGTACCCTTCACTTTTAAATCCATATATCGGTGTTTCATTCTTAAGCAATAACGGGAATAAATCTTTTGAAAAATCGAAATTTTCGCTTTCAGGAATAAAAGGGAAAACATCTTTATTAAAATAATATATCCCTGTATTGATTGTATCCGAAAAAACCTCTGATGAAGAAGGCTTTTCAAGAAATCTTACTATTCTGTTTTCCGGATTAGTAAGTACAATTCCATATTGGAGCGGATTATCAGAACTGTAAAGTGAAATTGAAGCAATTGAATTTTTCTCTTTATGGAAGTTATAAAAATCCGTCAGATTGAAATCAGTTAACACATCTCCGCTTATTACCAAAAAATCATCTTTTATAAATTTTTCGGAAAGCTTAACAGCACCTGCAGTGCCGAAATCCATCTCGGGAAGAATATAGTCAATTTTAACTCCGAAAGATGAACCGTCGCCGAAATAGTTTTTAATAATATCGGACTGATAATATAGAAGCATAATATACTCTTTGATATTATGCAGTTTTAACAGTGATATTAAATGCTCAAGCATCGGCTTGTTAACAACCGGTACCATTGGTTTGGGCATATTATTCGTCAGAGGCCTCAGTCTCGTTCCAAAGCCGCCTGCCATTATTACTGCTTGCACTATAGCTTATATTTAAAGTTAACTGAAATTATTTAGAGTCTTTCTTTTCTTCTTTCTTAAAATCAAATTTTACGTCAGGAGCCTGATCACTTCCTTCTTTTGCTTTAAAATATTCTTTTGTTTTGAAACCGAATAATTTTGCTGTTATAACTGTAGGGAATGACCTTGCCGTTGAATTAAATAACTGAACTGCCTCATTGAATTTCTTTCTTTCAACGGAGATTCTGTTCTCGGTTCCTTCAAGCTGCGCCTGTAATGTAAGAAAATTTTCATTCGATTTTATCTGAGGGTAATTTTCCGTAACCATTAACAAACGTGATATAGCACTTGATAATTGGTCCTGTGCTTTCTGGAATTTCTCAAATTTTTCAGGGTCACTTAAATCGTCTGCCGATATTTTTGTCTGACCTACTCTTGAACGTGCATCTGTAACTTCAGTCAGGACGGATTTTTCAAAGTCTGCCGCACCTTCAACTGTTTTTACAAGGTTCGGGATTAAATCCATTCTTCTCTGATACTGATTCTCTACCTGTGCCCATGCTTGTTTAACGTTTTCTTCCTCGCTTACGAGTGTATTATATCCGCATCCATAAAGAGAAACGGAAACCAAAGCTAATATAAATAACAATAAAAAGTTCTTCTTCATTTTTAATAATTTTAATTTATCTTACAAAAATACATTTTTTTTATCTTTAAAAAACTACAGATTTTTTAATATATATGACTCAGCAATAAGTAATTGATAATAAGAACTTAAGATTCTTTTTTTCGTTTTATTTTTGTATATTGCATATTATTAAAAATTAAAAATTAAAAAATGTCTAATAAAGTTCCTATTACAGTAGCACACGGAGACGGAATCGGTCCCGAGATAATGGATGCTACATTGAAAATTATTTTAGCTGCCGGAGCGGCGATTGATATTGAAACTATAGAAATTGGTGAAAAAGTATATTTAAGAGGTAACTCTGCGGGCATTAGATCGGAAGAGCACACGTCTGAACTCCAGTCACGAATCACCATCTCG
>CALKAJ010000240.1 GCA_937983305.1 uncultured Ignavibacteriota bacterium
AATAGGAAGGGAGTTAGCGAAATCTTTGAAGGATTATACTACGAAAATCCGGCTTGTAAGCAGAAATCCCAAAAGGGTTAATGAAACAGATGAACTTTTTCCGGCAGACCTTTTAAATGCAGAGGATGTAGTCAGAGCTGTTGAAGGTTCGGATATTGTTTATCTTACTGCAGGTTTGAAGTATGATAAGAAAACGTGGACTGAACAGTGGCCTCTTATTATGAGAAATGTTATTAATGCTTGTAAGAAGCATAATGCGAAATTAGTATTTTTTGATAATGTTTATCTGTATAATAAAAATCATTTGAACCCTATGACCGAAGATACTCCGGTTAATCCACCGAGTAAAAAGGGATTAGTGCGTAATGAGATTTTCAATATGCTAATGAATGAGATTAATACGGGTAATATTAAGGCGTTGATTGCCCGAAGTGCGGATTTTTATGGTCCGGATACTGATAGTACGAGTATTATTACAATCACGGTTATAAAAAATTTCGAGCGTAAGAAGAAAGCTTTATGGATTGGTAATCCGGATTGCTTGCATTCTTTTACATTCACTCCTGATGCCGGAAAAGCCACTGCTTTGCTTGGAAATACTGACGATGCATACGGTCAGGTGTGGCATTTGCCAACGGCTAAGAATCCTTTTACGGGCAGACGGTTGATTGAAATGATTGCAAGAGAAATGGGTGTTGAACCAAAAATTTCAGTTATTTCAGAATTTTCATTGAAAATGTTAGGTATTTTTTCTTCAAATTTAAGAGAACTTGCTGAGATGTATTACCAAAATGATAGAGATTATGTATTCAACAGTTCGAAGTTTGAGAAGAGGTTTGATTTTAATCCTACGAGTTATGAGGATGGAATTAAATTGACTTTAAAGGGGCGGAATAAATTGTAGAAAAAAATATCTGTCCGATATAATCGAACAGATATTTTTGAACTTTGAGTTATTGATATGATTGAGATTACATATTGCCTTCGTCGGCAGTGGGACCATAGACCTGCGGAAGAGATACGTTGAGTAATCTGAGATAAACGGAGAGCTGCCCTCTGTGGTGATAGAGGTGATTGAAGCAATAAGATCTGAGTACTACGATTTTGGGGAGCGTAAAATATACGGTTTCGCCGTTTCTCATAGTCCATTCCTGCATAAATACTTCATCGGGAGTTTTTTTAAGTGTCTCAACTGCTTTTGCGATATTTTCATCAAAATACCTGAGTAGGTCCGCCGTGTCTTTGGGTTCGTAAAGTTTGTAATCAAATTTTGCAAAGTCAATTTCGTTTAGGTCGAGAGTGTAAGGAATCCATACGGGTACTTCCGCTACGTGAGCGGAGAGGTTTGAGAGAGTCATTGATTTTTCGTGGGGTTTCCATGTAAATTTGTCAGCCGGAACTCTTTCCAGCATTGCACGGGTAGCTTTTGCTTCCTGCTCAAGCTCCATTAAAAAAGATTCGCCTATTGCCATAGTTTTTTATTTTTTGTTTTTAAGGAATACGGATTAACGTTTAGAACAATAAATACTTAATAAAAATTTAAATTAAATTAGTAGTAAAAAAAAGCAGAGTTAATTATATTTAAATTATTTTTAAAATTATCATAAATGTAGGTTAAATTAAATGAATATTGAAGATTTAAGAAATTTTTGTTTATCGCTAAAGGAGGCAAAGGAAGGGCTGCCTTTTGATAATAAAACGCTCGTGTTTTCAGTTAAAGGAAAAATGTTTTGCGCAACAGATGTTGAAGACTACGAACTGATTAATGTGAAATGCGAACCGGAAGAAGCTATTTTATTACGTGAGAAGTATGAGGATGTAATACCGGGCTACTATATGAACAAAAAACACTGGAATAGCATAAGAACTGACGGAAAAATTTCAGATAAACTTCTGAAAGAATGGGTTAAAAAATCATACGATTTGGTTGTTGCCGGATTGCCGAAAAAAACGCAGAAAGAGTTGAAAGAAGAAAAAAAATAGCTGTTCCGAAGAACAGCTATTTTTTATTATAATTTGGAAAATTTAACTTTATTTAATTATTACCATACGCATAGTTTTGTCGAAAGAGCCTGCGGTCATTCTATAAGTATAGATACCGCTTGCAAAGTTTGATGCTTTAAAGTCAACGGTGTAATATCCGGGGGATTTTACTTCGTTAACGAGTAATGCGACTTCTCTTCCGAGCATATCATATACTCTGAGGGTTACGAATTCCTGTTTTGGAACCTGGAAGTTTATTTTTGTAACAGGGTTAAATGGATTCGGGTAGTTTTGAGCAAGTTCAAATACGTTTGGAGTTACAGAAGGATTGATAGGTGTATTAGTTCCGGTTTCAAACCATACGCTGATATTTGGCCTTGCAGTGTAAGTGCTTCCAACCGAAGTAATCTGTGTACAACCGTCACCTGATGAGAGGTCTGAATGGTTGTGTTTATTCATATTTGTTGCCGGTGTTCCGTTAACGGATGTGTTTGATGTATAGCTTGAGTTATTGAAACATATTTCAACAAGGAGGCTGCTTACGCCATCCCAATAGAAAGGAGTCTGGAGAGTTACATATTGCATTCCGGTACCCGCGACAGAGTAAGAGCCGTCATAGCAAGTAGTCCAGCCGGCATCAACAAATCCTGATATTGTTGTTTGATTGTAATTTTGAATTTTTACTTTGAAGCCGTTCATAACCTGCGATGCGGCTGAGGTTACATCAAATCCAATTTTTGTAATGTTTCCCATTGTTCCGCCGTTATTTATCATTTCAGCTGCGGTATAGAGCATATCGGTTCTGGAGTCCATATAGAATGTGTAATAGGGCCAGCCGACAGCGGTTGTACCGGTTCCGATATTTACGATGTTTATATTAGCGACAGAGTAACTGAATGTAGTAGAGGGAGCAGTTGTTCCGGGAGGATTTAACCCTGAACCGCCTGATGGTAAAGTAGCTACTAATGAGCCGGCAGAATCCTGAGCTGCAATATAATAGTTCACCGTAGAGCCGAGAATCTGACCGGGAATGGTAAATTTAAATGTGTCAAGATTAGAATATGATGGTGTCACAAAAGCATAAGAGCCGCCATTTACTTTGTAGTAGAGTCGCGGCTGGAAAGTACCGGTTGCAATTTTATAAGATGATTTAATTGTAGTTACTGCAGTTCTCGGTGCTGTTGAAGGACCTGAAGAGAGCTGGTTGTGATTAATAGTAATTTTATAATCACCTGCTATGGTTACGAGTGCGGCAACTCCTGCTTTTACCATTTTGATAAAGTAAGGAATATTTAAAGTGCTGTATTTATCGTTAACGGTATGATAGTAAGGGGTGAAATCGCTGTTATCTTCGATAGAGAGAATTGCTTTGTAACCTCTGTTCTGGAAGGACTGATGGTCGCTTCCGCCATTGAGTGATGTAGTAACTTGTGGGACAAGAGTAGGTTGATATAAAGCAGTTATCTGAGCAAATTCATTTGCAAGGGATGTAGAAGCAACATTTGTATTTACATCAAGTGCACCGTCATTATTTCCGTCATAGGAAATCATATCAAAGTTAAGCACTGCGATAATTGAATCACCGTGTGCGAAAGCTGTATCTGCGTATGCTTTAGAGCCATAGAGACCTCTTTCTTCTTCATCCCAGAGGGCAAAAAGGATTGTATAGGGGAAATTATAATTTTTAAGAATTCTTGCGGCTTCGAGAACGGCGACTGTTCCTGAAGCGTTATCATCTGCGCCGGGAGCAGTAGAGCCGCTTGGCATATCGTCATAGTGACCGCAGAAGACAACGTATTGATTAGGATACTTTGTTCCTATTTTCTTACAAAGTACATTGGTGATTGTAGAGTTAATAACCTGAAACCAGGGAGTATAACCCCAGGACTGGAATCTTTCGAGGAGATATTGAGCTGCCTGAATATTTCCGGCGGTGGCATAGTGTCTTGAGACGATGGTATAGGGTACACCTGAGATAATACAGGAGGTATCGCCTGAAAACTGTCTTTCAAATTTCTTTACGGAGTCGGTATTAACAAGGTTCATAAGTGTAGCAACATAGGGGTTATAGGACACCTGTGAGTAGGCGTTATAACCAATAAACATAGCCATCAAAACAAGTAAAAGAGAAAATAGTTTTGTTTTTGAATTTTTCATTGTAAAAGCGTTAAAATTATTGGGATATTTTTTTAGGTTTAAATTACTTTTTATATATCTTGCAGTCTTCATTACGTAAATTATTAAAAAAATGAATAAAAAGTTATACAAATTTTGGGTATTAAAATGCCCATATATTTTAAGTATATATTTTTAAATAATTTTATGATATTTTACGGTTTTATTAACCTAATCTGAAAGGAAACAAAATGAGTTTCAAGAGATTACCGCTTTTAATTTTATTAGTAGTAGTTGCAGCAAGTTTAATCGGCTGTGGAAAGAAAACCGACAAAGATAAACTTACAGATCTTTATAAAGTTACAATTGAGTTTATGCAGTCACCTGAATATAAAAATATATTCAAAGAAACCGATATGGAAAAAATGTCCAAATATATGGATGACAAACAAAAAGAGTTGCTGAAAAAAGCCGGATTTGAAACTGTAGAAGAAGTAACAGCAGCAGAACAAAAATACAAAGAGGATAAGGACATTCTTGAAGTAAGAAAGCAATTTGATGAAGTATCGCAAAAAATCACAGAAGAAATCATGAAAGACAAGATGGGAAGTATGCCTCAGGACCAGCAAATGCCTCCGCAGACCGATGCTCCGCCAACAGATGAAGCTCCAAAGACAGACGCACCGAAGACAGACGCACCAACAAAGTAATTTCAGAATTCAGAATATTACAAAAGTAACAAAATAAAAAAGCAAAATGGCTTCAATTAAAAATAAAGCGGGACTTTCAGGAGTCCTATTTATGGCAATTATTGTTATTGCCATTTCATTTACTAATGTAAATGCTCAGCAAGATAAATATTCTCAGGTGAGAATATTTGCAACATCGCAATCCGATTTCAATCGTATCAGTCAGGCAGATTTACATCTTGACCACGGGATTAGTAAACCGGGTTTATATTTTGAAACATGGCTTTCAGCGACAGAAATCGAGCTGTTAAAGAAATCAGGTGTTTCCTATCAGGTTATCATTGATGACTGGGATTCATATTACAAATCTCTTCCGACAATGACTAATGCAGAAGTTCAGTATGCATTGCAACAATCGAAAGAGAAGTATAACGTTTCCCATTCGATATATGGAACGATGGGCGGACATATGAAATGGGCAGAGATGAATAATAAGTTAGATTCGCTTGCCATTGAATATCCGAACTTAGTATCGCCAAAGTTTTCTATAGGAAATTCGTATCAGAGCAGAGCGCTCTGGACAGTAAGAATAACCAAGAATCCGGGTTCACCGACAGGCAGACCTGAGATATGGTTGAATGCTTTGACACATGCGAGAGAGCCGGTTGGAGCATCAAGCATATTTTACTTTGTTTACTGGCTTGTAGAAAATTATAATATTGACCCGATAGCGACATATATTTTAAATAATAGAGAGATATATTTTACACCTGCGATAAATCCGGACGGATTTGTTTATAATGAAACAACTAACCCAAACGGCGGCGGACAATGGAGAAAGAACAGAACACCTCAGGGAAGTGCAACCGGTGTTGACTTAAACAGGAATTTTGGAACATATAATTTCTGGAATTCTACGAATAACGGTTCATCAACTTCGCCTTCATCAGACACATACAGAGGAACGGCACCTTTCTCAGAGCCCGAAACGCAGGTATTCAAGAACTTTGTAAATTCAAGAAACTTCAAAGTCCAGCTTGATTATCATACATATGGAAATTTATTAATTAAACCTTGGGCATGGTGCGACCCGATTCCCACACCTGATGACGCAATATTCAATCAGTTTGGTAATGATATAGTAGCTATAAATCATTTCACATTCGGAACTCCATATCAGACAGTAGGATATAAAGTCAGAGGCGGTGATTTAGACTGGATATACAGCACAGATTCAACAGGACATTCGAATCATATATTTGCATTTACGCCTGAAGTAGGTCCATCTTTCTGGCCAACACAAGGAGAGATAATGGGATTAGTTCAGACAACTTTAGAAATGAATAAATATATTTGTTTAGTAGCGGGACAATATGTAAATACCGTTAGTGAAACACCAAATAAACAAACATATACATCGGGCGAAGCCGGAAACTTTAAACTGGTATTCAAAAATAAGGGATTAGTAAATGCTCAAAATGTAAAAGTAGAATTTGTTCCATTAAATCCTGCTTATATAACAGTTCCTGTTCAGCTTTATACAAAGACAAGTATGCCGTCATTTACTTCAGACAGCGTTACATTTAACTTTACTTTAGCAGGTTCTATTCCTAACGGAAGTGCTGTTCCTGTGAGATTGAAATTAAGACAGGAAGATACAGTAACAGTAATGAATAAAATCGTTTACTTTAGAGTAGGTAACGGTACAGTAACACTTGCTGACAGTGCGGAAAACGGAATGGCAAACTGGACAACCAATTCCGGCTGGGGTATTGTTACAACTCAATATCATTCACCTACGCATTGCTTTACTGACAGTCCAACAGGAAATTATCCTGCCAACGCAAACAACTATATGGTTTATAACGGTACTATTAACGCATCTGCAACACCTGTATTAAACTTAAGCTTCTGGCATAAATATACCACAGAAGCAGATTATGATTACTGCAATGTGGAAGTTTCAAGCGATAACGGAACTAACTGGCAAAGCGTAAGTACTTATGACGGTACACTTTCGACATGGACATATCAGAGCTTTGATATTTCATCGTACGCCAATGGTTCTTCTCAGGTAAAAATCAGATTTCGTTTAACATCAGATGTAAGCTTACAATATGACGGCTGGTATGTTGATGACATAAAGATTACAGCTTATAACAGCGTTCCAACCGGAACGGGAAATAATACCGGAAGTCAGATTCCTGCAGTATTTGAGCTTTCTCAAAACTATCCGAATCCGTTTAATCCCACAACACAGATTAATTATGCAATTCCGAAAGACGGATATGTAAAATTAACCGTATTCGATATGCTTGGAAGAGTTGTAACAAATCTTGTAAGTGAAAATAAACAGGCAGGTTATTATTCGATTAACTTTAACGGAGATAATCTGACCAGCGGAATTTACTTCTACAAAATAGAATCAGGCAATTTTGTTGAAACAAAGAAAATGATTCTGGTAAAGTAATATCCCTTTAATTTTATAAAAAAAACCGTAATCTTTAATAAAGATTACGGTTTTTTTATGTCAAAGACTTTATTATATAATACAAAGGTTTTTCTTGAAAACGGCTCGTTTGCCGAAGCCGCAGGATTTGATTCCACCACCGGAAAGATAATTTTCGTTGGTAATAATTCAGGTTACAACAAAAAAGACTATGATGAATGTATTAATTTAAATGGGAAGTTAGTACTGCCCGCATTTTCCGAAGGTCACTGCCATTTCTATAAGGGATCTGTTATGAAAAAGGAACTCAATCTAATTTATGCTTCTACTAAAGACGATTTTAGAAATTCAATAAATAATTTTATACCGTTTCTGAAAAACGGGAAATGGATACAGGGAGGATATTTCTCGGAAACAAACTTCAAAGAAAATTTTTCCATTACAAAGAATTTTCTGGATTCGATAAACGATGAAATACCAATGCTAATTAACAGAAACGACTTACACTCAGCAATCATAAATTCAAAAGCAATTGAACTCACCGGAATAAAAACCAAATTGAATGAATTTGGTACTGAAGAAATTACTGTTGATGAAAACGGAAATCTAACCGGAGAAGTTAAAGAGAGAGCTTTTTACTTTGTACTTAATAAAATCCCGCCTTTATCAATTGAGGAAACTTCTTCGGCAGTTTTTGATGAAATTAAATATCTTCATTCTCTTGGTATTACTTCGCTTACCGATATTACTTTGCCTGAAGATCTTTTTGTTTATAAACATCTTGTTAATCATAACAAATTAAATATTAAGATTAATTCGTGTTTACCTTTTGAGGAATTCGAAAAGTTTTATACTTATAAGAACGATGAGGTTCTGAAAAAAGGAAATATTAAATTTGGAACATTCAAAGCATTTTATGACGGTTCGCTTGGAAGCGAATCAGCTTTATTTTATAAGAATTACAAAGGAACAAATTATAAGGGTTTAAGAACAGACTTTGTCAATTCCGGTAAATTCGAGAAACTTGCTTATGAAATAGATAAGGCAGGAAATCAACTGATGGTTCATGCGATTGGAGACAAGGCAGTTCACGAATTACTTGATATAGTTAAGAATATTGAAACCGTTAACGGTAAACGGGACAGAAGATTCAGGATGGAGCATTGCCAGCATATAAGACCTGATGATTTTGATAAATTCCGTGAGCTTGGCGTCATTGCCTCGGTTCAGCCGGCGCATTTATATTATGATGCTAAATCCGCATACGAAAAAGTTGAAGATATTGAAACAACCCATAATTATAAAAATCTTATTGATATTGGAGTCAATGTTTGTTTCGGAACGGACTTCCCCGTTGCCGCAGAGAATCCAATAGAGACTATATATTATGCAGTTACGCGTGAAGCAATCGGATTTGAAAACGGCTTTTTCCCTGAGAATAAAATTGATTTGGCAACTGCAATAAATTCCTATACGATTAATAACTCTTTTGCAAGATTTGAGGAAAACGTAAACGGCTCAATAGCGGTAAACAAGGATGCCGACATAATAGTATTAGATACAGATTTATTCGAAGATTCTTCTCTGTCACTACACGGTTCTTCTTCTCCTTCTCTGTCATTCCGGCGTATAGCGGAATCCACTGAAGTCAAGCTTAAAAACACTAAAATTGAATTCACATTCCTTAATGGAACTAAAGTTTACGAAAAGTGAATATATTAAAATCAAATTTTCACATAGTTTTTTTTGCAGTACTGTTGCAGCTGATTTTTACTTCCGGGACATTTTCAAAGGATAGAATTATTATCAAGCTAAATAAAAAAGCATCTGCTGAATTATTAAACAGTTTCTCTTCCAACAACTTCAATAAACCCGGTTTTGATATTTTAAAAGTACTGAGTTCAAGCAATGCAACTAACAGTAAAAGACTTTTTGAGTTTAAGAACTATGCATCAATGAAAGAATTTTCGGATTTTGGTTTCGACAGGATTTATGTTTTCGATGTTGACTCAAATATTTCACGTCAGATGATTCTTCGTATTTCCATAGATGAAAATGTGGAATATATACAAAAACTCGGGAAGCTCACATGGAACTCACTGCCCAATGACCCTTATTTATCTTATCAGTATTACCTTTCAAAAACTTCAGCTATACAGGCAAATCAAACTACTCTCGGTGATTCTTCAATTGTAATAGGTGTAATTGATTCAGGTCTTGATTTCTCGCACCCTGATTTACAATACAGTTTCAAAATTAACTTCGGCGAATACGGAAACGGAAAAGAATCAAACGGAATTGACGATGACAATGACGGCTACACCGACAACTGGCGAGGATGGAATTTTATCTCAAATAATAACAATCCGGAAGACAACAATAAATTTTCACACGGCTCGGCGGTTACCGGTATTATTTCGGCGGGTTATAACAATGGTATAGGTATTAGTTCTATTTCCTCTGCTTGTAAGGTCTTGGTCTTAAAAGCTTTTGACGAGAACGGTATCGGTGATGAATCAAATGCCGCATCAGCAATACTATATGCCGTTATGAAAGGTGCAAGAATTATTAATTGCAGTTTCGGCGACTATATTTACAGCAACCTGCTTAGAGATGTAATTCAATTTGCTTATTCTAAAAACATTGTATTAATATGCTCTGCAGGAAACGACGGCTCTAACCGGCTTCATTTTCCTTCGGCATTTGACGAAGTAATTTCTGTCGGCTCTTCTGATGATAACGATTTCAGGTCATCATTTTCTTCATACGGCGTAACGGTTGACATATTTGCTCCGGGCAGCAGAATACTAACAACTTCCCGCAAAGGAAAGGGCAGTGCAGAATTTGGAAACGACTATTTTTATACAAACGGGACATCTTTTGCCGCACCGATAATTTCATCTGCCGCTGCACTGCTTCTTTCAAGAAACAAAAATCTCACGAATGAGGAAGTGAGAGGAATTTTGATTTCCAATACAGATTACCTCTTCGGACAAAACGGATGGAGTTATGAATTTGCTTCCGGAAGATGCAACATCCTTAATACAATTAATTCTTCGGATAAACCTTCGATTGTAAGAATTTATTCACCTTATCAGAATTTATCGTTGTATTCTAATTCAATTCCTGTTGTAATATCTGCTGCCGCATATAATTTCGAGAATTATTCGTTGATATTGGGAAAGGGAGAATATCCCTATTCAGAGCAAGTATTAATAAAGGATATAAATTCACAGGTTATCAAAGACAGCGTATATAATCTTGATTTAACTGAATTACCGGATACTTCATATACGTTATCTCTTGCATTGAAAAATAAAAATCAAAGACATATTGTTCATTCACTCGTTTTTTATAAAGATTCCAAAGCACCACGGATAACTTTTTTTGACGAAAGAGAAATTTATGAAAACGATTATAAATCTTTCCTTTTTGAATTTTCCGCTGATAAACCGACTCTCGGTAAAATATTCTATCGGAAGAAAAACTCTTCAGAGCCTTATTCCTTTATATATGCCGATTTTACATCACAGAACATTGGATATATTTCCAATGACCATTCGGGTATATTGTCAGGAAATATTTTAGCTCCGGTTAATCAATACGAATACTATATTGAATGTATTGCTTTAAACGGAAAGACAGCTGTGATTCAGGATACGGGATTTGTATTAAATACTTCAGATAGAATTTATACTTACGGCGTTTTAGAAAAACCATATACACTTCCTTATGTTCAAACTTGCAATAGGATAACAGATATTAATAACAACGGGAAAAAAGATGTTTTTGTGAACTCCATTAATGAGAATCTTAAGATGAATGTCTATGAGTTTGACGGAAATAGTTTTAACAGGATTTCAAACAACAACTGGGATGATTTCTATGTTGCAAGAGATATTACGGATATAAACGGAAACGGGAGGTTTGACTTACTTACTTCAAAAAGCAGAAACGGCGCAATATATGAATCTCCACAGACGGGTGAATTCCCTACCGTTAAAATTTTCAGTGATGAGCTGAATAATAATTTCTGGTCCTCAAGATATGCAGATGTTGACAATGACAATACAAATGAAATACTCGCTTTCGGCACACAGGGTTTGAGAATTTTAAAGAACACGGGAAGTACATTTCAGGATATAGCGATATTGCCTTATGCAATTAACGGAGCAGAAGCAAATTCACAAAATGTTCTTGTAGAAGATTTTAATAGTGACGGAAAGAAAGAAATTGTTTTTGCAGAACAGTTTTTTTCATCACTTTCCGTTCCATATACGGGTATAAGTATTTACAGACACACTTCGGGAAATACTTTTGAAAGAATATTTGCTGACACACTTTATGGTTCTTTCAAAGCTGATAACCTGACATCAGGAGATATAGACGGAGATTTGAAGCCTGAAATTGTTATTACAATTGGTTCTCCTTCTGATATGTATTTGCAATCAACAAGCACTGTCGTCTTTAAATATTTAAACGGTGCATTTGAAGTAATTACAGGAACGGACATTATAAACACAAAATCGGATAAACCTATATCAACAAAAAGTTTTAATTACGATAATTCCGGAAAAGATGTTATTGGCATCAGTATCGGAAACAATTATTACATTTTTAAATTTAACAATCAAACAAATAAGCTTGAGCCCGAATTTTTCAGACAGGGAATTAATGCTGTAAATCAATTAGTTTACGACTTTGATAATAACGGGGTTAATGAAATCGGATTAAACACTTCAACGCAATCGCTGAGATTTTTTGAAAAACAATTGAATATTAATTTTCCTTTAACTCCGGGATTTGTTGAGGCGTATTCGTTAGATTCAAATAAAGTACTTATTACATATACCGAAGTTCAAAATGCAAATTACTACAAAATTTTCAGGGCTTCAGATGACAGTTTAAAAATTTATTTACCTTATGATTCAACTTCATCTTTATCATATACAGATGCGAATGTTCAAAATCTAAAAAGATATGCTTATAAGATTTCGGTTGTAAATAATTCACTGCCTCTCAGAGAGGGAAAACCAACGGACAGCACAGAAGTATATGTTCACGCGAAGGTGAAATTAATTTCAGCCGAATATATGCGAAACGGTAATGTGATGCTTACATTCAGCGGAAAAATAAAGCAGAGTATTCCCGAAATGTCAAAATTCATTTTGAGCAGCCAAAGAAATCCATCAACTATTGCTTATAAAAGCGAAAAGCAATATCTGCTTAATTTCCCCGGTTTGCAATCGGGAAATTATTCAATTAAAACGGTCGGTTTGAGAGATTTTTATAATTCCCCTGTTGATACTGTTTCTGCTTCATTTATTGTATCAGATACTACTGAAAATAATTTTTATATCACAAAAGCCTCCGTTATTGAGAAAGATGTTGTAAAGGTTGAATTTAATATTAATACCGATTCTCTTTCCGTATATAATTTCAATAATTATTCTCTTGAGCCGTTTGGTTTCAAAGTAATCTCAGTCGAAAGAAATGCATCTGCGAAAAACGTATTAATTCTTAGAATAAAAGGGAATGGAGTATTTGGAGCTACCGGAAATATATACACATTGAAGATAAGCAATGTTTTTTCGGAGAACGGAACAATAATTTCTACAGGTGCGGGAAGTATGGTCAGCTTTTCTTTTGTTAAAGAAACTCTTGATGATGTTGCAGTATATCCAAACCCATTCAGTAAAAAATACAATCAGGACTATGTTACTTTTGCAAATCTTACGAAAATAGCTTCGATAATGATTTTTGATTTAACCGGAAAGCAAATAGCAGATTTAAGTACGATGGACAGCTTTGGAGGCATTCGCTGGAATTTAAAACTCGAAAACGGCTCGGATGCTCCGACAGGAATTTACATTTTCCGTGCCACAGGAAAAAACTCCGACGGCAATTCTGTCCAGGATAAAATCGGTAAATTTGCGATAGTAAGATAAATTAATCTTCGGAAATCACAATAATTTTATCAGCTGCAGTAAATTTAATCTGTGCACTCTTAACAGGATTTACAACTACTCCATAGCTCTTACTGCTATCAAATGCAAAGGAGGATATTCTGTATCCAATTGCAGTTTCACCTTTTCTTTTGGCGCTTTCAAGAACAGTATAAAAATTAACAGGAGTATTTTCTTTAACATATCTTAAAGCAGGCTTAAGATAAACTTCACTGCCTTCGGATTCAAAAAGGTTAGCAAACACATTCATAAGATATTTATTTTCCGAAACCTGAGTCATAAGTAAACTTATAATTTTATCGCTGACAATAAAATCATCCGCTTTAGTTACTTCAGCAAGTTCCCTGTTATGCGAATCCATCATTTCGCTTACTATGTTGATATCACTATTTGTCTCTTCGGAGATTCTTCTAAGATGAAGAAGGGTTATTAACGTAACGGAATCTGCTTTTTGCATTTCGAGTTCATCTTTATAACTAAGCAGCAATACATGGTCATAAGTTGTAATATTAAGAGAATCAATAACCAACCTGTTGGTAGTATCAGCAGTTTCAAACTCGATTTTAATTTTATTTACAGATGAGAGTATTTCTTTTTGCTCCTCAGAAGGGATTTCAAATGTTGAAACAATTTTCACTTTGGAACCTTCTACAGAATAATTATTAATTTCTTTTACAATAGTTTGTGCTTGCTTATTCCATCCGAGGATAATTGTTTTTTCAGGAAGCAATTGGGCTTTAGCATCATTATTAATTGCATCTTCATCAATTAGATATTTCTTTTCTTTATCTACAATCAATGTATCATCATCTTTTGTTATGGCAATTATTTTATCGCCTTTATTTAATAAATGATTTATATCGGGGTTTATTTCTACATTGCCATTGGCGAGCTGGAAACCAATAACGGAAGAATCTTTGTAGCTAAAAAGCGCTTCGTTGTATGTCTTTCCAACCAATTCATCCTCTTCGTTAAAGTATATTTCATCACCGTCAAAGTCCAATAATTCTGTATAGACTACACTTAACCCTGTTTGCCTGCAGGTTTGAGTCATTATTCTGGCAACTATATCATCGGTTAGCACAAGTTCAACTTCATCTTTACCGACCATTTTAGCAACTTCGATATTTTTTTCTTCTTTAATTTCAGCTACAATATGATATGGCTCCGGTCTTCTATTGGGATTATTTGTAATTGCGAGAATAGATTTAATTGTTTCGGAGTCCGCAGTTTCGTCTTCGCCCGAGAGAATAATAACAGATTTGGATTCTTGCGGATTAACCATACAAATATCTATCATGTCATTGGGATTACCGCTTCTGCAAATTACTTTTGTATTTTTTGTATTAGGAACTTTTTCGCGGATTTCGTCTTCCATCGCAACTTTATCTTTATCGGCAAGAATTACAATTCTTGGTTTTTTCTGATTTTCGTTTGCGATAGTTAATTCAGAAATAATAGTAAATATTTTTGATGACCATCCTAAAATCAATGTATGATTACTTTCAATTACAAACGAGCGTCCTTTTCTCAATCTCTCAAGTATTGTTTCTATTCCGTTTGAAAGAACACCTATGAGTGTAGATATTATAAAAATTCCGCCCAAAGTTACCAGGAACTGAACAATTCGATATCCCCAGCCGACATCACCTCCCATAGTGCCCGGGTCAAGAGTTCTCATCAAGCTTCTCCAGAATGCTTCATAAAAAGTGAGGGGTTCTTCACCTTCGGGAAATATTTCAAATACAAAGAGAAAGAAGCCTGCAACAAGAACAATTAAGAGAGACACAATACCAAGCCACGCTATCATTGCGGGAGTACCTTTGCTCATTGTATTGTCAAAAGCATATTTCAATTTAGATAATAGGGTAACTTTTTTCATACAAAGTGTTTTATTTTTTAAACAATCGTGTAAAATAACTATTTCAATTGATTTTTAAAAGTCTTCATAAAAAAAAGCTGTCCGTAAGGACAGCTTTTTATAATTGATTTTGGAATTAGTTCAATAATTTATTTCTTTACGCCGTTGAGGTAATCGCTGAATTCCTTGCCTGCTTTGAATTTTGCTGATTTCTTCGCGGCAATTTTGATTGTTGCACCTGTCTGAGGATTTCTTCCCGTGCGGGCTTTTCTTTTGGTTAACGAAAAAGTACCGAACCCTACTAACGAAAGTTTGTCACCTTTTTTAACGGTTTTTGTTACTGCATCTACAAACGATTCTAAAGCAGCTTTTGCCTGAACCTTTGTTAACTTTACATCACCTGCAATTTTGGAAATAAGTTGTTCTTTGTTCATAATATTATTTGTTTAATTAAAAAAAAGTTACAATAGTTTATTACTAATTTAACATTGTATTTGCAAAAAATCAATATTGAATTTATTGGATTAAAACATTTTCTAAAAACCTTCGTATTATTCACTTATGGGCAGGTATTGGCTTACGGCTTATCCGAAAAACTATTATTGCTCATTATTTGTTATAATATTTACAAAATATTATTATGTCATTTAGTCAAAGATTATTATTTTTTACGGTTTTTTTTATAATACTAAGCGGATTGCAGAGTGTATCATTTAAAGCACTTTGGGATTTGATAAAAACGAATTCTAAAATATCGAAAAAGAAATTTATCGTTTTCGCGGTTTCAGTTTTACTCGTTTTTAATATTCCATTTATAATAATGGTATTGTTAAAATTTGATTTATCAACTCTTCCTGACTGGTTTTATAAAATGTTTATTGTGCCTTTTTTCATTTATCAGGGTGCAATGTTTTTTATTGGTTCGATTATTCTCGTCTATAAAATATTGGGAACTCCGTTTAAACTTTCTTTTTTTCTGTTGAATAAAATCCCCTTTATTAAAAAGTTCCTCGACAGAGTTAAATCAAAAAAGAAGGTTGCAAAATTTGATAAATCAAGGAGAGCTTTTATAGCATCTTCAGGTGTTTTTGTTGCGGGTTATGCATTCGTTGGTGCAGGAGTTGGAGCCTTAGGTAAAGACGATTACGAGATTACAAGATATAACCTAAGTTTTAAAAACCTTCCTCCGGAATTAAAAGGAACAAAAATCACCCTCGTCAGTGATATTCACAGCGGTCCCTATATGACTGAAAGCAATATTATGAAATATATAGAAGTTGTTAATAATCTAAATTCTGATATTATTATCATTTCCGGCGACCATACAAACTCCAACAAGGAAGAAGTATTTCCTCTGGTCAATGCATATAAAAAACTTTATGCTCCCAAGGGGATATTTGGAACTCTGGGAAATCATGATTACTTCTCCGACGCCGAATTCGTATCAAAAGTTATTTCAAACGAATCTCCCGTTAAAATGCTCCGGAATAATGCAGAGCTGCTGAGAATTAACGGGCAACCTCTCTTAATACTCGGCTCAGATGATACAAGAGACAGCGGAAATAAAACAGGTCCGGTTATTCTTGATTACATTAATAAAACCGAAAATAACGCTAAAAATATTGCGGCATTACATTCTGAGGATTATGATAGCATTAAAAAAATTCTTATTTATCATAAGCCTTATATTTTTGATGAAATTGATTCCAGGAAATTTGATTTAATAGCAAGCGGCCACACTCACGGAGGTCAGGTTGTTTTTGCAAAACTTGGTGATAAGAGTTTTTCTATAGCTTCTTCTGTCAGTAAATATGTGAGCGGATTATATTCCCTTGAAAATTCTCAAATGTATGTTTCGCGTGGAATTGGAACCGTGGGATTACCAATAAGAGTTAATTGTCCGCCGGAAATTACACAATTTACTTTAGTATAATCATCTTGCGGGCTTCTTTAGTTCCTCCCGCCGTCATCACGTAAAAATAAATTCCGCTTGATAAAGTGCTTGCACTGAAATCAACCGAGTATCTTCCTTTTTGTTTAAATTCATTTACAAGTACTTTTATTACTCTTCCGGTAATATCATAAATTTTCAGAGTAACAAAATTATCTGATGATAATCTGTAATTTATTTTCGTTACAGGATTGAATGGATTCGGATAATTCTGGTCAAGTTCAAATACTACATTGGGATTAAGCGGAGGATACAAATCAATTAGTTCGCTGAACGGAAACTGAAAAGTTTTCCACTCGGAAGCATTAACAGGAAAAAAAGATAAAGTTGTAGAAGGAGATGTTGAAAGCAAATTTCCGGATTTACTGAAAATCTGTGTCCACGTATTGCCGGAGTCTAATGAAGCTATAACTGTTAAACTGTCAACATAACTCGAAAGATACTGAGCATAAGCGTAATCAAATCTAATTGTATCAAAAAGCGAAACATTTTTGAAATCATCTGTTATCAGAGTATCAATTGCTCCGATGTTACTGTATCCATAGAATGGAATTCTTACGCAAACCAGCCCGGATATTTGATTTCCATTTGCGCCAAATGCAGGTTCAAATGAATATAGTCCGTCTGCATTTTTCTGTTCCCATCCGGCAGGAGGATAGACACCCTCGAAAGTTTCAAAATTATAAGAGTTTGTATCCTGAATTAATTTTGGAGATTTATATGGGAAAGCATAACTTGAGCTTTGAATTTTTTTTATAAAATCTGCTTTAAAATAATCTTTCCACTTTGTAAATCTTTGAATTTTATCAAGAGTAAAGTTTCTTCCTTTTCCGCTATTTATTATCTCTTTGGTTCTGTCGTTTTGTATGAATGCAACGGAATAAATAAGCGAATCTGTCCAGGAAGGATTTATCGGATAGTTAATAGTATATTGATAACTGCCCGGATTTAAAGTAACCGGAATTCCTGCAGAATCGGGGAGCATATCCCTGAACACATCATAAAATATGGTATCTTCTGTTAGTCCCTGTTTCGTTTGATATTGAACTCTACGCTGAACAGCCATCAACCTCAAACGATAATCACCCGGAGGAACCGGATAAATAACGTTTATATTAACCGTTGAATGTATGTTGCCCGATACGTTTGAATCTATCACACTTACAGAAACCGGACTGCCTTGCGAACTTCTTAGTTTAAGCAAAGAATCAAGAATCCACGTATTTGCATAAGGAAACGGAACAATTACTTTTGCGTCGAAGGTTGAAAAAGGAACAGAGGTTACGGAATAGTAATTCTGTCTGTTATCAATATCCTGCGGATTATCGAGATACATTGAATCAACAGCAGTATTAATTATCCCTGTATGATATCTGACTGAAGAAACCTTATTAAAATTTACATTCGAAAATATATCAAGAAATTTATCCTGACCAGCGGCAGCCGGAGAAAAAACATTAGTAAATTCTTCGAGTAAAACAATTCTTTCGAAAGAAGGAAGAAAAATCGTTTTTTGGGAGAGACTGTCATTATACTCAAGTGAATCTTCAAGTGAACCTATATACGTAACAAAACTCAGATTTTCCGATAGAGGTATATTTGAAATTGAATCGAATGTAACATACTGACTTTGCCCCGCGGCAAGGCTAAATACCGTATCGGCGCTTATGTATCCGATTTCATCAACAACCAGAGTTACAGAAACGCCGCTTGCAAAAGGAGTTCTGCCAATATTACATATAACTGCTTTAGGATAAATAACAGGAGAACCGGATCCCGGAACGAATATAGTATCTTTTTTAATATTAATACCTATCAAAGTTGCATCTAACAATGGCTTTTCCCCTATTGTCAAATTATCTATATATAAATTATTCCCATAACCGTTTCTTGTAATGAATGCGAATCTTACGGAATACTCCTGCGACTTATTTCCCAAAGTTTGAAAAACAGAAGAAGCACTGAAAGTCAGATACAGAGTTAAGGAAAAAATGGATATTACAATTAGTTTTTTAAACATTTATTTTGCTTCTTCAAGTTTTGAATGTTTACTTAAGCCAAAGAAGAATTTATAAAAATAATACTCAACAACTGTCAGCAAAATCAAGGCTATAGTGTCTTTAGGAACAATCTTAATTACATCATAACTAATCGGCTTATAAAAACCGGTGAGTTTAAGTAATCCGTGAATTAATGCATTAATCGGTAGATTAATTTCATAACCTGCATCTGAAATTACCAATCCCGTGAAAAAATCTGCTACCGTCCATCCGACTGTGAATAATATAATAATGAAAGCAAGATTTAAGACTGCCTGCATTAATCCGTCTGACTGATAGGACTTCCCGAAGACGTACATTGCAAAAATCGTGTGTAAATAAAATATTATTACGGTTATCATATTTCTTTAATAAGCATTCTTGGAAAAAAGTGCTTCTTTAATTGTTTTTACTATTATCTTAATATCGAAAGCTACAGACCAATTTTCAATGTAATAAATATCATAATTTATTCTTTCCTGAAGGGAGGTTGAAGAACCTCTTAAACCGTTTACCTGTGCCCAACCGGTAATTCCGCACTTAACTCTGTGCCTCTCGAGATAATTATTTATGTTATCTTTTAACTGGTCAACAAAAAACTGACGTTCAGGTCTGGGACCAACGATACTCATTTCGCCTCTTAGAACATTAATAAACTGAGGAAGCTCGTCAAGGCTGTATTTTCTTAAAAACTTACCAATAGGAGTTGTTCTGTCATCATCAGGGCTTGCAAATTTTGGACCGTCTTTTTCAGAATCAGTTCGCATTGACCTGAACTTATACATCATAAATTTCTTTCCGTCAATTCCTATCCTCTCCTGCTTATAAAAAACGGGTCCTTTGGATGTAAACTTAACTATTGCCGCCAATACAATGAAGAATGGAGAAGTTACAAATAATATAAAGAGTGATATAAATGTATCAAACAATCGTTTTGTAATTCTATTCCAGATATTCATTGGAAGAGACTTAATCTTCATAAACGGAATTCCGTCAACCTGTTCAACTTTCAGTTTGCTTGTTATGATTTCCATATAATCCGGATACATCATAAACTCTATATTAATTCCTTCACACAATTTTAATAAATATGGCAGGTCGCCGTGTGAATTCGAAGGCAGGCAGATTATTAGTTTATGTAATCCAAGATTATTGATTTGCTTTGGAATATCTTCGTATTCGCCGAGTCTTGTATATGTTTTGCCTTCGCCTTTTAGCAACTCGTTATTTCTTGAAAAGTATCCTTTTACCCTTATACCTGCATATAAATTCTTATTAAACCTGCCATATATCTTCCCGGAGTTTTCATTTATTCCGACAATAGCGGCATATTTAACGCCAATGTTTTTATTGTAAAAAGTTTTCTCAAGTTTCAGAATTAAATATCTGTTGAACATTAAAATAAAAGGTGCAATCGCCCAAATCATCATAAATACAATCCGTGAGAAAGAAAAATCTCTGATAAAAAAGATGATACCCAGAGAAAATATTATACTGATGGTTACACACTTAATAATTACAAAGAATTCATCGAAGGCAAAAACATTTCTGTTCAGACGATACAGCTTTGAAGACTGAAAAACTATTATCCAGATAGGTAAAGTTGAAAAAATAAATATCAGATATGCAATTATATCCGGTACTCCCTCTGTTACAGGTATAATTTCGCTGAATCTTGAATTAAATCTTAAATAATATGATAAAAGATATGCGGAAACAACTGAAGCACTATCCGCAAAAATTGTAAGAATCGGTATAAAAATTTCTATTTTTGAACTTTTACTTCTCATTCATTATTTAGTATATCTTTGTAATTTATTACTTTTCTTTCAAAATCTAAACATAAAACCGCATAGATTATTATCCTGATTTAATCACCATTTTCAGGCAATGTTCATTAAATTAAGTGCATCTTTGTATTTATTCAGAAAGAATTCTCTGATTACGGTATTTTCCGAATCCCTCAGATGAGGATCTTTCTCAATGGTTTCAAATGCGATTTCTCTTGCCCTTTCAAGTAAATCCTTATCTTTACTTAAATCTGTCGATGAAAAATTTAAAGTGCCCGATTGTCTTACTCCATAAAATTCTCCTGGACCCCTTATTTCGAGATCTGCTTCGGAAATTTCAAATCCGTTATTGGTTTTACACATTATCTGCATACGCTTTCTTGCAATTTCATCAAGATGTTTCCCTATTAAAATACAATACGATTGTTCCGCTCCCCTGCCAACTCTTCCGCGAAGCTGATGCAATTGAGACAAACCAAAGCGTTGAGCTTCTTCTATTATCATAATTGTTGAATTTGGAACATCAATTCCTACTTCAATTACTGTAGTGGAAACAAGTATCCGGATTTCATTTTTCTTGAATTTATCCATTACTTCATCTTTCTCTTGCGATGACATTCTACCGTGTACCATTCCGACAGTTAACTCATTGAATATCGAATTTTTTAATAATTCATAATTTTCAACTGCGGATTTCAAATCAAGTTTTTCCGATTCTTCAATTATCGGAAAAACAATATACGCCTGTCTTCCATTGTTTATTTCTTCTTTTACAAATTCAAATACTTTATACTTATCTGCTTCTTCCCTGTATTTAGTTATAACGGGTTTCCGGTTTGAAGGAAGTTCGTCAATTACGGATACATCAAGGTCTCCGTATAGTGTTAATGACAACGTTCTTGGTATTGGAGTTGCAGTCATTACAAGTACATCGGGATTTAAACCTTTTTCAATTAACTTAGCTCTTTGCATAACACCAAATTTATGCTGCTCGTCAATTACCGTAAATCCGAGTTTGGAAAATTCAACTTTTTCCTGAATAAGCGAATGTGTGCCGACAATAATATTTATTTCTCCGTTTTGAATTGCTTCATATATCGGGTCTTTGATTTTCTTCTTCTGACTTCCTGTCAATATGGCAACTTTAATATTTCTTCCGGATACTTCATTCAACTTGCTTATGAATCCGGATATAGTTTTATAATGCTGTTCAGTCAGTATTTCTGTTGGGCACATCATTGCAGATTGGTAGCCGTTTTCAATTGCAATCAACATCATAAAAAGAGATACTATAGTTTTACCGCTTCCTACATCTCCCTGCAGCAGCCTGTTCATCACAGAATCCGATTTCATATCAAGAAAAATCTCATTAATTACTCTTATTTGTGCATTTGTCAGCTCAAAACTAAGGCAATTTTTAAAATCTTCCGTCAACTTTTTTATATCAGCTCCAAACTTAATTCCTTTTTGCTCTTTTTTATTATTTCTCTTTTTCAATGCCATTAAAAGCTGCAGATAAAATAATTCATCAAATGCAAGTCGTCTTCTCGATTGCTCAGCCCTTTCAAATGTATCGGGAAAATTTATATAAATTATCGCATTTTTTCTCGGATTCAATCCCTCCGATTTTATTATCTTATCGTTTAACGTTTCAGAAAATTTTAAATCATCGTTCTCGAATATTTTTTTAAATGCAAAATAAACTATTTTTGTCAGCAACAATGGTCTGATAAAAGTTTTCTTCAGAACTCCCTGAAGTTCATAAACCGGGAAATACTTTCTTTTTAGAAATTCTGCCTCAAGCGGTTCTGAAGTATTTATCTTCAGATGGTCCCTGTAATCAAATTTTAATATTTTCCCAAACCAACTGTCCCCTATCTTTCCCATAAATAAATATTTTTCATTCAACCTGAATTGCTTTGAGCGGAATTCAGAAGAACCAAAAACAGGTATTTCAATATATCCCGTTCCGTCAAATAATGTAAGCAAGGTTGGTCTTTTAAGCGATGAGGGTTTATCTACATCGGTTACTGTACCAAAAATTAAAACCGTTTTATCTAAATTACTTTTTGCATCTTTTATTTGAATTCTTTCGAGATAAATTCTTGGTATGAATTCAAGAAAATCTTCAAGTTTGGAAATACCAATCTCATTGAATGCTTTTGCTCTTTTTTCACCTACGCCTTTTAAATACTTAATATCCAATTTTTCTTTAGTCATTCCCTTGTGCAGGGAAATATGTAATTTATTTCTTTAATTTAAAGTTTAAAATGTATAATTTCAGTTAATAAAAACTTTAAAGAAATGAAAAAAATATTCTTTTTATTGGCGGTATTTACGCTCTTTTCGTCCGCTCTTTTCTCACAGAATGCAAGCACATATTTTCCTTCTACGACAGGATATAAATGGTATTTCAAGGACACACCACTGGACTCAAATAATAATCCGATAAACAATTTAATTACATACAGCATTGACAGCTTTGCCTCTGTTCAGGATTATAAAGGCAGACTTGCCAATTTCATTCGTTCAAAAAATAGCCTGATTAATTTCAATCAAAATACTCCATATTCCGATACAAGTTTTATAAATTTTTCGGGAACAGATGCATGGACATATTTAAGTTTGAATATGATTCCCGACTCGATAATATTTTTGCAGGAACCCGGATTTATTAACTGGATTAGAAGTTTTGAAAATTGGTATAGTACTTTCAGATTCGCACAAAACGTCGGAAGCGAATACACTGTTTTCAGCAGGGATACTTCAATATACATTGACACATTGGGTATGACTGTTCCGCTTACTTTATCTTTAAAAACAATAAGATTAAACGACCAGACCGTGAATACGGTTTACGGTAACTATCTTTCAAAGAAATTTGTATCAACATTCAGGGTTATTTACAGACCGTTTCCATTTA
Organism: uncultured Ignavibacteriota bacterium; assembly: GCA_937983305.1. GTDB lineage: Bacteria > Bacteroidota > Ignavibacteria > Tepidaquicellales > Tepidaquicellaceae > DSSM01. The sequence continues at coordinate 23,767 of CALKAJ010000240.1, forward strand.
TAAACCTTACTTTATATTCGAGGCCTGATACTGCATGGTTTGCAAGCGGAGTCTGGCTTGTTAAAGAACACATTCCGAGTTCTTCGTTTTCACTTGCCGCATTCAGCATACCTTACACTATAAATATTCCCGGTACTCTGACGGAACTTGCTGTTCCTACTTCGATTAAACCAATTTCTTCCGAGATTCCTCAGAATTTCTTATTGGAGCAGAACTATCCGAATCCGTTCAATCCGGTGACAAATATTAAGTTTCAAGTTCAAAGTTCAAAGTTTGTAAAGTTAGTTGTTTTTGATTTATTAGGCAAAGAAGTAAAAACCCTCGTCAACGAATACAAACAAGCCGGAACTTATCAGGTCAGCTTTAATGCGGAAGGGCTTTCGTCCGGAATATATTTTTACAGAATGAGTGTTGGAGATTTTGTTGATACGAAGAATATGGTTTTAGTGAGATAGCGATATTTACCCACTCAAAGCCTGATATTTATATAAACATACGACCCAAATTGGGTCGTCAAAAACGAAAAACTGATTTAATGCCAAAAAATAATACACTCCCTGATGCAAGGGAGTTCATAATAATAAGAGGTGCAAAGGTTAATAATTTAAAAAACATTGACCTTGATATCCCGAAATATAAATTCGTAGTTTTCACCGGTGTAAGCGGTTCCGGAAAAACATCAATAGTATTTGACACAATATATGCTGAAGGTCAAAGGAGATATGTTGAAAGTCTTTCTTCATACGCAAGGCAGTTTCTTGAAAAAATGAATAAACCTGACGTAGAGCTTATCGAAGGACTCGCACCCTCAATGGCAATAGAGCAAAGAACAGGAACACGGAATTCCCGCTCTACAGTCGGTACGTCAACAGAGATTTACGATTATTTACGTTTGCTATTCGGAAGGGTGGGTACTATCTATTCTCCGGTAAGTAATTTACCTGTAAACAAAGATACTACGGAATCAATCATTTCTGAAATGATGGATTTGAACGCAAAAAAACTAATCATATATTGCACTTCAAGATATTTTTCCGAGAAAGAAGTGAAATCGTTTACGAATATATTAAGACAAAAAGGTTTTTACAAACTTTTAGTTGATGAAGAAATTGCAGATTTAAACGATTTTAATGAAAACGAGATATTAGCAAAATTAAAAAGTAAAAAGAAAAAAGACGTTTATGAAATTAATTTTATTGTTGACAGATTAATATTAGATTCTAAAGATAATGAAAGCATCTCCAGATTAAACGATGCCATTGAAATGGCATTTAAAGAAGGTAACGGATACATTACAATCAGAATATTGAAAGATGACAAAGCCTCCGAGGATATTTATTACAATTCATACTTAGAAAGAGACGGAATGAAATTTGATGAGCCCGAGCCGAGATTATTTTCATTTAACAATCCTTACGGTGCGTGTAAGAAATGTCAGGGATTCAGTAAAACGATGGATATAGATATGAATCTTGTAATTCCGGACAAAAGAAAATCAATTATTGACGGAGCTATATTACCTTTTACTACTCCCAAACACTCTAAATTTTTAAAAGACCTTGCGGGAGAATCAAGACCGAACAGAATTGATTTATTTAAACCTTTTAATTCCCTTACGAAAGAAGAGAAAGATATTGTTTTTAACGGTACGGGAAAATATATAGGCATTAAAGGATTTTTCAAAATGGTTGAGCGGGAAGCCTCATACAAGTTGCATTACAGGGTTTTACTGAATAAATACAGGTCATACACTACCTGCAGTGAGTGCGGCGGTTCAAGGCTCAGGAAAGAAGCACTCTATGTTAAGATATCAGGTAAGAATATTTTTGATATTGTTCGGATGAAAATTGATGAGGCACTTGAATTTTTCAAAAGCTTAAAATTGAAAGATTACGAAAAGAAAGTAGCTTCAAGAATTCTTGAAGAAATAATTTCAAGACTTAATTATCTTAACGAAGTCGGTCTTTCTTATCTTACCCTTGACAGATTTTCTTTCACTCTTTCCGGAGGCGAAGCACAGCGTATCAATCTTTCTACTTCTCTTGGCTCTTCGCTCGTTGGGTCAATATATGTTCTTGATGAACCGACTATCGGGCTTCACGCCGCAGACAATGCAAAGCTTATCAAAATAATGAAATCGCTAAGAGACCTTGGCAACACTGTTCTTGTTGTAGAGCATGATAAAGATATGATGAAAGAAGCTGATCTGATTGTGGATATAGGTCCTTATGCGGGGGCGCTTGGCGGAGAAATTATGTTTAAAGGAACTTATAATGAAATAATCAGAAGTAACGAATCACTCACAGGGAAGTACCTGAGTAAGAAAGAAATAATACCCGTTCCCCAAAAAAGAAAATTATTAACTAAAAATTCTGCGGTAATTTCAATTTCAGGAATCACAGAAAATAATTTAAAGAGCATTAATATAAAGATTCCTTTAAATTCATTTGTGTGTATTACCGGAGTAAGCGGTTCGGGAAAATCAACCCTTGTCGAATCAATTATCCACCCTGCATTAAAAAGAATTCTTGAAGGTCCTCACGGTATTGATACCGGTGAATTTGAAAAAATTTCAGGTGTTCAAAATGTTGATGCTATAGAAATGGTTAACCAGAATGCAATTGGTAAATCCTCGAGAAGCAATCCTGTTACATATATCAAGGCTTTTGATGAAATCAGAGAGGCATTTTCACATACCGTACTTGCAAAGAAAAAAGGGTTTTCGGCGGGAAGTTTTTCTTTTAATGTGCCGGGAGGCAGATGTGACGTATGCGAAGGGACGGGAAACGAAAAAGTCGAAATGCAATTTATGGCTGATATTTTTCTCGAATGCGAACTGTGCGGCGGGAAAAGGTATAAGTCGGAAATTCTTGAAGTAAAAATAAAGGGCAGTGCCGGCTCACACAAAAATATCAGTGATGTATTGGATATGACGGTATCACAGGCACTTGAGTTTTTTAAAGCTTTTCCGAAAATTGTTAAAAAGCTTCAATATCTTGATGTAGTCGGGCTTGGTTATATTAAGCTCGGGCAATCAGGAACTACACTCTCAGGCGGCGAAGCACAGCGTGTCAAACTTGCATATCATCTTGCGTTTCAGGAGATAAATATGAAGACACTATTTGTTTTTGACGAGCCAACAACAGGACTGCATTATTACGATATTGCGAAACTAATTAAGTGCTTTAATGAGTTAATAAATAAAGGGAACTCGGTTCTTGTAGTTGAGCATAATCTTGAAGTTATTAAATGTGCCGATTACATTATAGACCTTGGTCCCGGAAGCGGAGATGCAGGAGGCTACATAGTGGCAGAAGGCACTCCCGAAGAAATCAAACAAAACCCGGCTTCAATAACCGGAAAATATCTTGAATTATAATATGAAAACTTTTATAAAAAAATATTTACTCTCAATTATCTTACTTTTTGCAGGCGGCATCGGTGGTTTTCTTTACTGGAAATTTGTCGGATGCCTTGACGGCACCTGTGCCATTAAATCAAATCCGATGCTTATGACTATGTATGGATCAGTGTTTGGATTTTTAGTCGGAAGTATAATAACTGATTTTATTATTAAAAAACCCGCAAAGGACAAAAAATCGGAAGTCTAATCGCCTATTTCCTTTTTTAAATATCTCGCAGTATATGATATATCCTGATATTTTTCTATAATTTCTTCGGGTGTTCCCTCTGCTATTATATAGCCGCCTTCTTCACCTCCTTCGGGTCCGAGGTCAATAATCCAGTCGGCATTTTTAATAATATCAAGATTATGCTCAATAACTACTACAGTATTGCCTTTATCTGCAAGTTTATTCAATACATTAAGAAGCATATTAATATCTTCGAAATGAAGTCCGGTTGTCGGCTCATCAAGTAAATATATTGTTCTGCCTGTCTGAATTTTCGCAAGCTCTGTTGCAAGTTTAACTCGCTGGGCCTCACCGCCTGAAAGAGTTGTAGCTTGCTGTCCAAGCCTGATATAGCCCAAGCCAACATCAAAGAGTGTTTTCAGTTTCCTGTGAAGTGATGGGAAAGCCTTGAAAAAATCTACGGCTTCCTCAACAGTCATCTCAAGTACGTCTGCAATAGATTTACCTTTAAATAATATTCTGAGTGTTTCATTGTTATATCTTCTTCCTTTGCAAACATCGCAGGTTACATATACATCAGGAAGAAAATTCATTTCAATTTTTTTTAATCCGTCACCTTCGCATGTTTCACATCTCCCGCTTTTCACATTAAAGGAAAATCTCCCGACTTTATAACCTTTTATTTTTGAATCAGGCAATGCGGCAAAAATTTCTCTTATATGACTGAAAAGACCTGTGTAGGTCGCAGGATTGCTCCTCGGAGTTCTGCCTATGGGTGCCTGATCAATTTCAATTACTTTATCAACAATTTTCTCTTTCCGGTTTTTTCCCTGCTCGGAAAGTCCTTTTAGGGATTTATAAGGCAATGGTTGTTCGTTTGACTTATAAATCTCGTTCATAAGGATTTTATATAGAGTATCATTTATCAGTGAAGATTTTCCGGAACCGCTGACTCCCGTAATACAAATAAATTTCCCAAGCGGCAATTTTAAAGTTAAATCTTTTAAATTATTTCCGGTTGCTCCGGCAAGTTCAATAAACTTCCCGTTTCCTTTTCTTCGTTCTTTAAGATATGGAATATGTCTTTTTCCGCTAAGATATTCAGCCGTTATTGAATTACCTTTAATTTTTTTCGGATGACCTGTTGCTACTACTTGCCCGCCGTGTTCTCCTGCCCTTGGTCCGAGGTCAACTACAAAATCAGCAGACTCAATCATCTCCTTATCATGCTCGACTACAATTACCGAATTACCGATATCTCTTAATTTCTTTAATGACTTAATTAATTTTATATTATCTCTCTGATGCAAACCAATTGAAGGTTCATCAAGGATATACAAAACTCCCGTCAGTTGCGAGCCGATTTGTGTTGCAAGTCTGATACGCTGTGCTTCACCTCCGGATAAGGTATGAGCCGTCCTGCCAAGAGTGAGATATTCAAGCCCTACATTTAAGAGAAAGCTAAGCCTTGTCAGAATTTCCTTTATAATTTTTTCGGCGATTATCATCTGACGCTCGCCAAGAGTAAGATTTTTAATGAACTCATAGCATACATTTACAGGCATTGCTGTTACTTCGTTGATACTCTTATCTCGTACCTTTACCCATAATGCATCTTCCTTTAATCTACCTCCCTTGCATTGATTGCACTCTCTGACTGTTATAAAAGATTCCATAAATTCCCTGCTTCTTTTTGCAGATGAATTTGTGTAAGTTTTATCAATATGTCTTATTAAGCCGTCGTACTTAACATTATAAGAGTATTTCCTCGAATTTATTTCTATTTCAACTTTTATTTTTCTGCCGTGAATCCCATATAATAAAGAATCCATCAGTTCCGGAGAATATTTATTAATAGATTCATCCGTAGAGACATTTAAATCTTTTAAAACGGCTCTTATTATAATTGACATCCACGTTTTTTTCGGCTTCCCGATTACGGCAATTCCGCCCTCTTCAAATGATAAATTTTTATCCGGAAATATCTTTTCAGGGTCAACGTCTTTCCGCGTTCCAAGTCCTAAACATACGGGACATCTACCATAGGGAGAATTAAAAGAAAACGTGTTAGGACTTAATTCAGAAAAACTTCTTCCTGTTTCCGCGTCAGATAGTTTCTCGCTATATAATTTGTCCTCTTTCCCGTCATTAATAATTACAATTCCGTCTCCATATCTTAAAGCAATCTCAAGTGAATCTTTTATTCTATCGGTTGAATTTTTATTTACAACAACTCTGTCAACAATTACTTCAATATCGTGTGTTTTATATCTGCTGAGACTAATGCCCTCCGAAATATCAAGGGTTTCACCGTCAACCCTGACCTTTGTAAAACCATCGGTAGCAATTTCATCAAACAGTTCTTTATAAATACCTTTTCTTCCTTTTACAAGAGGGGCAAGTATTACAAGTTTTGTACCTGTTTTCAGTTTCATCACATTGCTGAAAATCTGTTCAAGAGTTTGTCTTGTAACGGGTTTACCTGTATCAGGGGAATACTGGATTCCGCATCTTGCATAAAGCAATCTTAAAAAATCGTAGATTTCAGTCAGCGTACCAACCGTAGAACGCGGATTATGCGAGATAGTTTTTTGTTCAATGGAAATTGCGGGCGATAGACCGTCTATTTTATCAACATCAGGTTTCTCCATATCTCCAATGAACTGTCTCGCATAAGCAGAGAGAGTCTCCATAAACCTTCTTTGACCTTCAGCATATATGGTATCAAAAGCTAAAGATGATTTGCCTGAACCGGAAAGACCGGTGAAAACTACGAGTTTATCTCTTGGGATTTCTAAGTCAAGGTTCTTTAAATTATGAACTCTTGCTCCTTTAACCGTTATTTTATCTAAATATGAAATAGCTTAAAATCGTTTAATCTTGAAGTTAAAATTATTAAATTGTTTATTCAATTCATAAAACTATCTTATTTATGCACTTTTCTGATTATAATAGCTGTATTGATTATTTGTTTTCACTTGAGAGAGTTGGAATAAAGTATGACCTGAAGAATATCGAATCGTTGTGCAAACATCTCGGTAATCCGCAACTGAAATTCAAATCAATTCATATAGCAGGAACAAACGGCAAAGGTACTGTTGCTTCGGTATTAAACTCCATTTTTATGGAAGGCGGATACAAATGCGGACTATATACTTCGCCGCATATAATTGATTTCCGAGAAAGAATCCTTATTAACGGCAAACAAATTGACAAACAATACATAATTGATTTCACAAATTCCGTTATAAAATTAATTGAGAAACTTGTTCCGAGTTTCTTCGAAGTAACAACTGCCCTGGCTTTTAAATATTTTGCTGAGAAAAAGGTTGACTTTGCTTTTATTGAAGCAGGACTTGGAGGAAGATTAGATTCCACAAACATAATAAAACCCGAAATAAGTATTATCACAAGTATTTCAATTGACCATACCGAATATCTCGGAGATACAATAGAAAAAATCGCATTTGAAAAAGGCGGAATTATTGCAGAAAATGCTCCTGTGATAACAGGAAAAATACCTGACGAAGCAATGAAAGTTATTAAAACTCAGGCAAACATTTCCGATGCCGAGTTGATTAATTCCGATAAGTATGCAAAATTTCACAACCGTAGAATTATTGAAAAGGGAATTGGTTTCAGCATAGACACAAAAAACCTGAAATATAAAAGCCTTGAATTTCCTCTAAATGGAAATTACCAGTATATTAACATTGCTACTGTCTTTTCAGCTTTGGATAAGTTAATTGAAGCAAAAAAAGCCGATATTAAAGAAGATGCAATAAGAAAAGGTCTTTTAAATATTAAGAAAAACTCCGGATTTTTCGGAAGGTTTGATGTAATTCATAATTATCCTACAGTTGTTATTGATGTATCGCATAACGCTGAGGGAATTGCAAATCTTGAATCTAATCTAAGCCAGCTCGTTTATAACAATTTATTTATAATTTTCGGTATGATGAAAGACAAAGAGCAGGAATTGTGTATTCGTCAGATAGAAAAGCTTGAAGGAATAATTTTCTTCACGAAACCGGGATATAAAAGGGCGGAAGAGCCGGAAATATTATTTTCGAAATCGAGGCATATAGAAAGAGCATTCATAACAGAAAATGTAATTGCCGCAAAAAAGGCAGCGTTTAAAAAAGCAAAACCGGGAGATCTGATACTCGTAACAGGTTCGTTTTTTGTAGTGAGCGACTTTCTCAAGTATTTTAACTCTGAGGATTAATAATTTTTTTTAAATATTAATTACGGTAAATCTTTTATATTTTTACAATAACCGGATGAAAAACAAAAATGATAAAAGCAATAATATTTGATTTAGACAATACATTAGTTGACTTTATGGACTTCAAGGCAAGAGCCGTTGATGCTGCAGTAGATGCAATGATTGATGCGGGTTTATTGATAAGCAAAGACGAAGCTAAACGAAGGATTAAAAATATTTACGACCTTGAAGGAATTGAATACCAGAGGGTATTTGACAGATTTCTGCTTGACCTTTACGGAAAGATCGATTACAGAATGATATCGGCTGCAATCTTTGCATACAGAAAAGAGCGTGAAGCTGCTCTCAGACCGTATCCAAAGGTATTTCCAACCCTGATTGAACTTCTAAAACTGGGAATGAGACTTGCGGTTGTATCTGATGCACCTGCGAAGGAAGCATGGCTCAGGCTTTCATACGAGAAACTTCAATATTTCTTTGATGTTGTAATTACATTTGACGATTCCGGCGAAAGAAAGCCCTCGCCAAAACCTTTCAATCTGGCTCTTGAAAAACTCGAACTTGAAGCAAAAGATTGTTTAATGATTGGCGACTGGGCTGACAGAGATGTGGTCGGTGCAAAATCAGTCGGGATGAAAACCGCATTTGCAAGATATGGAGATACATTTGGGACGCAAAATCCGGGTTCTGATTATGATATTAACATCATTTCTGAATTAATAGAAATTGTAAAAAGAGAAAACAATATAATTTAAAAAAATAGTTGGCAAAGAAAAGAATTAAAACTAAAATTACAAAAAGCATTAATATTGCCGTTAAAGAAATTCTTAAAGGCAATCTCATAGGAATACCAACAGAAACTGTTTATGGTCTTGCCGCAGATGCAACCGATGATAATGCAGTGGTAAAAATATACGAAGCAAAAGAAAGACCTTTGTTTGATCCGCTGATAGTTCATATCAAGAGCATTAAGGAAATGAAAAAATATGCCGATGATATTCCAAACGAAGTATATAAACTCGCCGAACATTTCTCGCCGGGACCAATTACATATATAGTAAAGAAAAAGGAAACAATTCCGGATATAGTTTCATCCGGTTTGACCAGCATAGCCATAAGAATCCCTTCACATCCTATGTTTCAGCAGGTTCTGAAAAAATCAGGCGTACCGATTGCTGCACCATCTGCAAATATGTTCGGAAGAATTTCACCAACATCATCGGATGATGTATTAAAAGAATTGAGAGGAAAAGTAAATTATATTCTTGAAGGCGGACAATGTGAAATAGGAATAGAATCAACTGTTGTAAGTTTTATGGATGACGAAATCAGAATATTAAGACCCGGATTTATTACAAAGAAAGACATCGAAAAAGTTTTGCGGAAAAAATTAATTCTTTCAAGAGATAAAACCCGGAAAGGCAAACACAGTCAGGATATATTTTCTCCGGGAATGTTGAAAAGCCATTACGCTCCGAAAACACCTCTTTACATAACCGAAAAACCAAAAGATTTCTCTATGCTTAAAAATGTAGGAATTCTTGATTTTGATAATTACGACTCACTTCAGGATATTGCAATAAACCTGTTTGCAGATTTAAGGAAACTCGACGAGCAAGGATATAATTTTATTGTGAGTAAAAAAGTTAAAGATGTTGGAATCGGAATGGCAATTAATGACCGCCTTGAAAAGGCATCAAGCGGAAAAGTTAAAACTCTTAAATGGGAATTAAAATTTATTAAGAAATGAAATTTCAAACATACGATATAAGAAAAAATTTCCTCGCAATCGAGGAAAATGTTTCGAATTATAAAAATTCAAAGATTGCCATATTGCCGGTTCCTTATGAAGCAACAACCTCGTACGGAAAAGGAACATCCAAAGGTCCTGCTGCAATTCTCGATGCTTCCCACTATGTGGAATTTTTCGACGAGGAAATGAACAAAGAACTTTGTTTCGAAAAAGGAATTGTTTCCGTAAAGGAAATTGACTTTAACGGAAAGAAAGGTAAACCAGCTCTTGACCTGATTTATAAGAACGTTAAGGCACTGATTGATGACGGTAAATATGTAGTTACACTTGGAGGTGAACATACTATTTCAACAGCACCGATAAAAGCACATTTTGACTCTTACGAATATTTAAGCATATTGCATTTCGATGCACATTCCGATTTAAGAAATTCATACGAAGGAACAAAATATTCTCATGCCTGCTTCGCCGCAAGGGTAGCGGAATTCACTAAAGACATTACCCAAGTAGGGATTAGAGCACAATGCAAAGAAGAATATGATTTTATTAAAAAAACCGGAATTAATACCTTTTATGCTTACGAAATCAGAAACGGAAAATACGGCAATAACTGGATGGATAAAGTTATTTCAAAGCTGAAGAAAAATGTTTATATAACTTTTGACGTAGATTACTTTGACCCTTCGATTATGTATTCAACCGGAACCCCCGAGCCGGGTGGATTTCTCTGGGATGAAACGTTGAAACTGCTAAAGGAAGTCGGAAAGAAAAGAAACGTTATAGGGTTTGATGCAGTAGAACTTGCACCGCAAAAGGGAGATTCTTTCCCTGATTTTCTAACCGCTAAACTTATCTATAAAATGTTAAATTATTTTGTCCGTTAATGACCTTAGAAGAAAAAAAGGCACGGGCAAAGGCAATAATTAAAAGACTTGGAAAACTCTACCCCGAAGTAAAGTGTCACCTTGAGTTTAAAAATGCCTTTGAACTTGCAGTATCCACAGTACTTTCGGCGCAATGCACGGACGAGATTGTAAATAAAACAATGGTTCCGCTTTATAAAATAAAATATAAAAAGCCTGAAGATATTGCGAATGACGGAATTGATAGTTTCAGAGATAATATAAAATCAATTAATTTCTTTAACAACAAATCAAAATCCGTAATCGGTTTAGCAGAAAAATTAATTTCCGAATATAACTCACAAATTCCCGAAAGCATTGAAGAGCTTACTTCTCTTCCCGGACTCGGAAGGAAATCCGCAAACGTTATCAGAGGAAATTTTTTTGGTAAGAAGGATTGCGTAATAGTTGATACACATTTTAAAAGAGTTGCTTCGCGTCTTGGACTCATTGAAAATGACAATCCGGAGAAAATTGAATTTGAAGTCAAAGAGTTTGTTAACGAAAAAGACCAATACGATTTTTCTATGCGAATCGGCGAGCACGGCAGGGTAGTTTGCAATGCAAAGAAACCAAAATGCGAAATTTGCGAGTTCACCGATATTTGCGTTTTTTATAACGAATCAAAATAAAATCAAATGAACAAAGACTTATCAAAAATTGAAATGATATTGATGGACCTTGACGGATGTCTTACAACAGGTCATATCATATACTCCTCGACGGGAGAAGATATAAAAATGTTTCACACACACGACGGTTTTGGATTAACACGCGGAAAGGCATTGGGTATGAGATTTGCCGTTATCAGCGGTATGCATTCCCCTGTTAACAAGCGCAGAACAGACAGATTAAAAATTGACCATCTTTACGAAAACATTGACAATAAATTAATTCCGTTTGAAGAGTTAAAAAAAATGTATAATCTCAGAAATGAAAACTTCGCTTATATCGGAGACGATGAATTTGATATCCCGCTGTTAAAGTCGGTCGGATTTTCCTGCTGTCCAAATAATGCAATGGATGAAGTAAGAAATAATGTTGACTATATTTGCAAAAGAAACGGCGGCGAAGGTGCAGTAAGAGAAATGATAGATATGATATTAAAAGCAAAAGGTTTAATTTGATTTTTACCTTTAAAGAGCAGTTTAAAATATGTAATTTTATATATACAAAAATCTTAATTATAAAAAATGTCACATCATAATTTGAAATTTAATTCAAAGCTCGTTCATGGTGCAGGATTTGAAGATGACTATTTAAGTGCAAACGTACCGATATTTCAATCTTCTACATTTAGATTTGAAACCGCAGATGATGGAGCAAAATGTTTTTCCGGCGAAAGCAAAGGATACATTTACACAAGGATTGGAAATCCTACAATTGATTTTCTCGAAAGAACTGTTGCCGAACTCGAAGGCGGATTCGGTGCTATAGCAGTAAGTTCGGGTATGGGAGCGGTGAATACTGTTTATTTTGGTTTGTTAAATGCAGGAGACCACATAGTAAGCTCTGATGCCGTTTACGGACCCGCACGAGTTGTTATGGAAACCCACTGGAGCAGATTCGGAGTTGAATCTACCTATGTAAACACTTCCAATATTGAAGAAATTAAAAAAGCAATAAAGCCAAACACGAAAGTTTTATATATTGAAACTCCCGCAAACCCTACTATTGCAATCACAGATTTAAAAGCTGCATCAGACCTTGCACACGAGCATAATCTTGTTGTAGTTGTTGATAATACTTTCTGCAGTCCGTATTTACAAAATCCTTTTGATTTTGGAGTTGATGTTGTATTCCATTCCGTAACAAAATTTTTAAACGGCCACGCAGATATTGTCGCAGGAATTGTAATTGCTAAGACCGAAGAGATGTACAAAAAACTTCGCGGCATAATGGTAAACCTCGGTTGCAATATTGACCCTCACCAGGCGTATTTCATTATAAGAGGATTGAAAACTCTTGCCATCAGAATTGACCGTGCACAGGAAAATGCAAAAAAAGTTGCAGAGTTTCTTGAAAAGCATCCGAAAGTAAAATGGGTAATGTATCCCGGATTAAAATCACATCCGCAATTTGAACTTGCAAAGAAGCAAATGCGCGGACCCGGTACGATGATAAGCTTTGGACTCAAAGGCGGATTTGAAGCAGGCAAAAAACTTATGGACAATGTTAAGTTAGCATTGCTTGCAGTCTCGCTTGGAGGAGTCGAATCGTTAATTCAACATCCGGCTTCAATGACTCACTCAAAGATGACAAAAGAAGCAAAACTGAAATCAGGAATAACAGACGAACTTGTAAGATATTCTGTCGGCATTGAAGATTATGACGACATTATGTCAGACCTTTCGCAAGCCCTCGACAAAGTATAAATAAAAAAATTAAGACCCCGAACGGGGTCTTTTTTATTCCCGACTCCCTGACACCCTACCTTTTGAATAGTATTTTTAAGCATTATAAAATATATTGAGTTAGGATTTAATCAATATATACTTTATGAGTAAAACCGTAATAGATTTATTTCAACTTTCCGCAGTCAATAATGAAAACAAAACTGCCATTTTTGGCAACGACTTTGAAATCTCTTACAGCGAACTCTTCTCAAAAGCATCGGCAATTGCATCTCATCTGCTCGAACATAACCTCTCCCCTGAAACCCCCGTCAGCGTACTCCTTGACAGAAACGAATCATATATAATTTCCATACTTGGAATTATTCTTGCCGGCGGATATTATATTCCGCTCGATAAATATTTTCCAAAGAGCCGAATTGATAATATTGTAAAAGATTCAGGCTCAAAATTTGTAATTGATGAAGAGCTTTATCTTAAAGCATCCTCTCACAATTCTTCGGATATAAAGCCTCCCGTTATTTCCGGACATAATTTATGTTACGCAATTTTCACTTCCGGCTCTACCGGTAAGCCCAAAGGCGTTCTGATTGAACACTCTTCACTTGTTAACTTATTGTTCGCTTTCGAAAATTTCGCACCAATAAATTCAATTGAACAAACTGCAACGGTGTGTCCTTTCACTTTTGACGTCTCCGTCTGGGAAATCTTTTCTGCGTTGTGCTATGGAAGAACACTTCACATTCTTGATAATAATAAAATTGTAAATGCAAAATATTTTTCGGACTATATAATTAATAACTCCATTCAAAGTCTTTATATTCCTCCGGGTATGCTTGAACCTCTGGCTTCCAATCTTTCAACTCATAAAAAGGAAAATATAAAAATAAAAAGATTCCTTACGGGTGTAGAGCCAATCAAACAAAGCGTTTTATCTAAATTTAAAAAGCTGAACTCTGATTTAAAAATTATAAACGGATACGGGCCTACAGAGGCAACAATTTGCTCAACATTTTACAAATTCAACACCGAAGTAAATCCGGATGATATCGCTCCGATAGGAAAAGAAATTGATAATTATTCGGTAAAAATTGTTGATGAAAATTTGAATGAAATTCCTGCCGGAGTTCAGGGCGAAATAATAATTGCAGGTGCAGGGCTTGCAAGAGGATATATCAACCTGCCGGAAGAAACCGGCAAAAGATTTATTAACGCCGTATTTGAAAATTGTAAATACAACAGGTTTTACAAAACAGGAGATTTTGGTTATAAATTACCCGATGGAAACATTATGTTTTCGGGTAGAAAAGATAATCAAATAAAATTCAGAGGGTACAGAATCGAACTCGAAGAAATAGAAAAGGCAATTAACAAAATCAACAGCATAAAAGAATCCTGCGTTTTGTTAAAAAAAATATCTTCCGAGACGTCCACATTAATTGCTTATTACTCTCCCGGAGATTTAAGCGAAGGCGAAGTCATAATTTCGTTAAAGCAATTCATTCCCGACTATATGATGCCCGTTACGTTTGTGAAGATGAAATCACTTCCGCGAACCAATACCGGAAAAATTGATAAAAAAGCTTTATCATTAATTCCGGTTGAATCTGTTGCTGTTGATGAATCTTTTATTGAAAACATAGAAGAGCATCTTAAGAATATCTGGAAAGACATTCTTAAAAAAGATAATATCGAAGCCGGTGATAACTTTTTTGAATCAGGTGGAAATTCACTCGAAGCATTTAACCTGATTAGCAAAATATATTCGCATACTTCTGTTGAAATCAGCTTTAAAAATTTCTTTAATAATCCGACAATAGATTATCTCGCAAACGAAATAAAAAGCAAATACAGTCAAACCGGAGTTCCAAAAGAAAACAAAAAATATTTACAAGTATCCGAATTTATTCCCGCATCTCCCGGACAATTGCGAATTTATTTCATAGAAGAGTTTTCAAAAGGAAGCGGATTATTTAATATACCTTTATTCTTCAGGATAAACGGTAATTTGAATCCCGATATACTTGAACAATCAGTTAATGTTCTGATAAGAAAAAAAGAAAGTCTCAGGACATCCATAATAAATAAAAACGGCGAGTTATTTCAGAATATTCAGACTGAATTTAATTATAAAATTATTCCGGAAGATACATCTCATCTTAACGAACCGGAAATTAATTCATACATAGAAAAGGTAATTGAAGAAGAAGATAAATACAATTTTAATCTCTCGGAATTGCCTCTATTCCGGATTCGGCTTTTCAGGCTTGCTCCCGGGAAAAACTTTTTATCAATAAATCTTCATCATATTATTTCGGATAACCGCTCTGTTGGTATATTCATTGAAAAGCTTAGCGATATTTACAACAAAATTAGTAACAATGAATATATTGACAATAAGCCGGATGAAATACAGTACAAAGATTTTTCCATATTTCAAAAAGAAAATATTGAAAACAGGATTTATGAAAAAGAAAAAACATTCTGGCTCAATCATTTAAAAAACGCCGATACTGTAATTCAACTCCCGGCAGATTATATTCGTCCTAAACATCAAACCTTCAACGGCGATGAGTATCATTTTTTGATTGACGAGAAAACGTCCATAAGCATATTGAACTTCTGTAAGAGCAACGGAATCAGTCCGTTTATGTTTCTCTTTGCATCCTATACTGTTTTTATTTCAAAATATACATCTCGAAACGATTTTATAATAGGGATACCAATTGCGAACAGAAACCGCATAGAGTTTGATAATTTAATCGGTATGATGATAAACAATCTGCCGCTCAGAATAAAAATCAACGAAGAGGATACATTCAACTCATTACTCGGATATATTAAAAATCTTCTGCCTGAAGCTTATGACAATCAAAACATACCTTTTGAAATCATTGTAGATTCTCTCAATCTTAAAAGAAATCCTTCTTACAGTCTGCTTATTCAGACAATGTTCAACTCACTTACGGAATACAGAGATAAGCTTAATTTTATGAATACTCAATCTGAAATCGTAGAATTCAGAAGGAAGAAATCGCATATGGATTTGACAATGATGTTTTATGTTTTCGAAAAGAACATCAGGTGCATATTTGAGTATAACACCGATTTATTTTCGGAAGAGAGAATAAAAAATTCCGCACACCATTTTATTGCTGTTTGCAAAACTTTTTCGGAAAAACCTGATTGCTTAATAAAAAACACAAATATATTATCCAAAGAAGACGTAAATATATACAGAGAAATAAATAATAAGGCAACTGATTTCGATTATAATAATATCTGCGAAATGATTTCCGGCAGTGCCTGGAAATATCCCGATAAGATTGCGGTGAAATTTAAGGATAAAACTATTTCATACAAAGAATTTAAAAAGTTGACAGATAATATTGCATCAAACATTATCTCCCTTACAAAATCCGGAAAATCAAAAGTTGCCTTATATCTCAACCGTTCGGAACATCTTATCCTTGCAATAACAGGAGTTTTGAAATCAGGTAACTGTTATATACCTCTTGACCCTGATTATCCGGAAGAAAGAATTAAGTATATTATTGATATTGCAAAGCCGGATTTAATTATCACTGACTCCGATTCCGAAATGGGAGTCAATATCAATAACCTCACAGAAAATTCTTCCGGATTTTCTCAACCGAAAATTGAACCCGGAGATACGGCATATATTATTTTCACATCCGGCTCAACGGGAAAGCCGAAGGGAGTTGAAATATCTCATAAATCACTTGCAAACCTTATTCAATCAATCAATAAAACGCTTTCACTAAATGCTAAGGTTAATTTATTAAACGTAACCACATACTCTTTTGATATATCCATACTTGAATTTTTTGTTCCGTTAAGCCTCGGAGGTATATTATCGATTGCTTCCAAAGAAGAAATTTTTGACGGGAAACTATTATCGGAAAAATTTGATGCAGAAGATATAAATTTCTTTCAGGCAACTCCCGTAACTTTTAAAATATTAAATGAATCAGGCTGGCAGGGAAAAGATAACATAACTCTGCTTTGCGGCGGCGAAGCTTTTCC
Organism: uncultured Ignavibacteriota bacterium; assembly: GCA_937983305.1. Taxonomy (GTDB): domain Bacteria; phylum Bacteroidota; class Ignavibacteria; order Tepidaquicellales; family Tepidaquicellaceae; genus DSSM01. Next base: position 40,644 of record CALKAJ010000240.1, read on the forward strand.
AAAGCGTCTTGCAAAGGAACTGCTCGGAAAATGCAAATCACTTTATAATGTTTACGGACCGACTGAAACAACTATCTGGTCATCAATTAAGAAAGTTGAAGAATCTGATTTGTCAGATTTATCGCCCGAATATATTTCGATTGGAAAGCCGCTTCATAACACAACATTTTTTGTACTCGATGAAAACAATATACTTCTGCCTGCGGGAATACCGGGGCAACTTGCCATTGGCGGAGAAGGAATTGCAAAAGGATACTATAATGACACCGGAATGACGGTAACGAAATTTCAAACATTTTCAGATATATTAAACGAATCGGGAAACGAAAAGTATTTTTTAACAGGTGATACTGTTGCTTTTGATTATGCCGGAAATTTTCACTTTAAAGAAAGAAAAGATTCACAAATTAAAATCAGAGGATTCAGAATTGATTTAAGTGAGATTGAATTCGCACTTTCTAAAATCATACCGGGTATTGATTTTGCCGTAAAAGCGTTTATCAATCCCGATGGAGATAATTTTATTGCTTTATATATAGCAGGACAAGAGGTAAAGAGTATCTCCGGAACAAATATTAAATCCGGGCTCTCAAAAATACTTCCCGCATATATGATACCGGCTTATGTAACATTTCTCGAAGCAATGCCGCTGACACCAAACAACAAAATTGATAAAAATAAACTTCCGCTGCCGGATTTAAAAACCTTAAGTTATTCCCCGTCAGAGGAGAACTCCCCTGAAACCGAAATTCAAAAAGGTGTTGCAAAAATATGGAACAAAATTCTAAAGAAAGAATTTTCCGGCATTAATGAAGATTTTTTTGAAACAGGAGGAAACTCATTACTTGCAGTGAAATTAGTTTCAGATATTGAAAATATATATGGAGTTCGCTTGCCTCTTTCTGTAATGTTTGAAAGCAGTACAATAGAAGCAATCTCTTCCATAATTGAAAAAGAAAAATTGTTAAACTGGAAATCTCTTGTCCCGATAAAGAAAAGCGGCTCAAAACAACCGTTATATATTATACACGGAGCCGGATTAAATTTATTACTCTTCAACACATTAAAATCATTGATGGATAAGGAACAGCCGATTTACGGGCTGCAGGCATCAGGACTTGACGGGAAAACCGAGCCGCTAAAAACAGTTGAAGAAATGGCTTCACATTACATAACGGAAATTATTGAATTTGATAATAGCGGAGTTTATTCGTTAGCAGGCGTTTCATTCGGAGGTATTATTGCTTATGAAATTGCAAAACAATTGACCGAATCCGGATACAAAGTAAACTTCATTGGTTTATTTGATGCGGTTGCTTATTCGTCAAACAGGAATTTCTCAAAGCCTAAACGTCTTTTTAAAACAGTAACATTAATATCGAGACAGGTTATCTTTGCTATTATTAATTTCTTTGAAATTCCCGGCGAAAAGAAAAAAGAATTTATTTCGAAAAAGTTAAAAGGTATTGCAAGACGTTTCGGTCATAAGCAATACTACGAGTTTGAAAAACGCGTTGATATAGGTCTGAATAAAAATGAAATAAATGAGATACCGGCTTATATGAAAAAGCTTATGGAAACAAACTACAAAGCACTTGATAATTATATTATTAAGCCTGCCGCTGTCAAAGTTACACTATTCAAAGCAAAGCTGAGAACATTCTACATAGAAGATTTTAAATATTACGGTTGGAAAGAGTATGCATTAAATGGGGTTGATGTAATAGAAGTACCGGGTGACCACAATACAACTTTTGCACCGCCTAATGACAAGTTATTTGCCGATATTCTTCAGAAGAAGCTTGATTCAAGAGGAAAATGATATGACGGTATATTGTCAGATTATTACCCCAACAAAAATCACTTCCCTGCCGGAAAATTTGGCGGATAAAATTCTTTTAATATTAACGAATAACGCCGGGAAAGATATTGAAAGCTTGATAGTACAAACTCTTTCAAGATTCAATCCCGGACTAAATGAGAGCGATATTGCAATTTCGCGAAATAAGAATGTGAAACCCTTTTCCGGAAATATTAAAACAAATTTCAATATTTCGAAATCAGAAAATTTAATTGCTATTGCTTTCACAGATGACAGCGAAATCGGTATTGATATAGAAAAAATTTCCGGGGAGAAAATATTCTCAAAGTTGTATATTTTTTTCTCAGAAAATGAAATTGAAAAAATTCAGAGTGATAAATCTTTAAAAACTTTTTTCAAACTCTGGACGAGAAAGGAATCTTTCCTGAAATTTCTCGGAACAGGAATAACGGACGAAGCAAATAAAACTTCATTGGCATCTGAAAAAAATAAAATCGAAATTGAAATATACTCAAAATCTGATGAAGCATATATAAACTCATTCGTTATATCAGATGAAATATATTGCTCGGTTTGCACTTCACAGAATAAGCCTATTTACTTATTAACTATCGAATAATATAAAAATCCCTTTCCCGGTATTGGATGGGAAAGGGATAAATTAACTTTTTCCTTCCTAAGCCGGAGCTTAGGAAGGAGTAAGGAAACTTCACAAACTTTATGAACTTGATAACTTTATGAACTTGATGAACTTGACAAACTTTTCAAATTTATTTGATTAGAATCATCTTCTTCACATCAGAAAATTCACCTGCGGTCAACTTATAATAATATACTCCGCTGGAAATATTCTTTGTGTCTTTTAAATCAAATTCCACCTGATAATTACCGGCAAGTTTATTTCCGTTTACAAGAGTTGCAACTTCTCTTCCCATTATGTCATATACTCTCAATGTAACCAACCCGGCTTTTGCTACGGAATATTTTATCAAGGTAACAGGGTTAAACGGATTTGGATAGTTCTGTGAAAGTGAGTATTCATAAGGTGTTTCAGTGTTGTTACCGACTGATGAAACCGAGCCGAATGGAAAATTTGAAATAAACGGTTTTGTTGTGTAATATGCAACAACCTGATTTGTGTCCGTTAATCCAAGATTTACCGTCTGAGATCGGAAGAGCACACGTCTGAACTC
>CALKAJ010000241.1 GCA_937983305.1 uncultured Ignavibacteriota bacterium
TTTAACCGAACTTTTACCTGAATCCACATCTTTATCAATCCATATATGTTTTTCTAGAATTAATTCGTCGCTTATCATATAAGGTCGCCAAACTTTTTTAAGTCCATTTGATAAAACCTTAAATTTAACTTTAATAATAATTTTATCAGATGTTGAATAAAAATCCTCGACTTTAACTCCACCAGCGCCAGCTGAGAGAAATATTTCTATTGCATTTAAAATGTTTGATTTTCCTGTATTATTTTCTCCAATTAATATTTGCAAAGGAGATATTTTACAATCAACAATTGATTTTATTGATTTGTAATTCAGCATGGACAATTCAATAAGTTTCATCTTTAAATAATTATTTTAAATTTCCAAATAAACTAATGTAGACAAAAATTATAATATATTATAAAATAAATGTATTAACATACGCATTTGTCTTATCATTAGTCATCTTTCAATATATAGCAAATAAATATTTCCACAAAAGACCTTGTAAATAAAGGCTTTTGGGAATATTGTGTTGCTATTACGTCCTTTGATTCGCTTGCTCATCAAAAGGACACCAACCCACTTTGATTACCTCTAATAATCGGATAATACAAAGCGTGTTGGTATCCTTTGCAGGAACGAATAGCCACATAATAAAATATATGTTAAAATAATATAAAATAACATTTAATTATATGCTAAATAATAAGCTGATTTTAGAGCATTTGCTTGAAATAGGAGGGATAGCAACTTTGAATAATTTCTATTCCATGGAAGCAAAAACCTATCTTGGATCTTTATATAGTACAAGAAAGAAATTAAAGTTATTGCTCGATAATGAGCTAATAAAAGAAATTCCTCCAGTTGGAAAAACAAGATTTCCGGCAAATGAAGTCTTTTATTGTATTACTAAAAAAGGGACTGATTTCATTGGAAGGCAGGAATATAAATATAAGGGATATCCAAAATCCCCTTATAATATAATGCACGAAAGTATGAAATTTGATTTTGCCTTAGCTTGGCTAAATTTTTACGGAAATAGAAACACTGAAATAAGATATAATCAGAAATTCGGATCATTAATGCCTGATATTACTATTACTGTACATGGGAAAGAAACTCATAAATTCCTTGTCGAAATAGAAAGAAAAAAAACCATAGATCGTACCGAAAAAGCAAAGTTTAAAATATATGATGAAATGTTTTATAATATGAGAAATAAAAAGTTTGCTAATCCTAAAAACTTTACAGCCCTTTTTGTTTATACTAATACCTGGTATAATGTTTTCGCCAGACCACAGCAATATGAACTCTATACTAATGAAATTGTAACACTCCACGAAAAAACAAAAGAACTTGCAAAGTTAGCCAAAAACCTACCAGACAAATACCTCTTTATGCCCTTTTCTGACTTTTACCGCCTGAATGAAAAAGTATGGTACACCTCGGATGGTAATAAAATCTCTTTAGTGCTATAATAATCTTAGTTCGTTACAACTAAATAAACATTAAAGAAAGGAGTTACTAATGAGATTTATTATCATATTCCTATCGGTAGAATATATGCTAACAAATTTTGAGGATTTTATAGCATTAATTTCCATAGGTGATTTTAACTTACTAACCTACTACTATTATTTGCCAGCCGTGTATGGTGAATACTTATCAATAACTTTACACATAAACCATATACTATATGTTCTTTTCCTGTCTTATGTTTTGGAAAAACTAATTCCGAAAACATACCTCTTAAAACCTAACGCTATCCAGTCTTATTAATTTTAGCAACACCTCTTTTCTTATCAAGGTAAAATTCCACCTTGACAAGAAAGAGGTCTCCGTTGCTTTTCAGAAATTGCCGGATAGCGTTAAGACGGGCGCATCCGGTTTTTTATTTTCCGTCAAGAAAGGAAAAATATATGCTTCCAAAAGTAAAGCAGGTTTTAGATCAAGTTATTGAACAATTTAAAACCGCTAATATACCTGAAGCTATTGCTTATTCGATGTACCCTATTCCCAATATACCTTCAGCGAAATGGAGTTTGATGAACCATCTTATAATGTTTTTCTCAAAGACAAGTGATGCCAGAGGTTACCGTCAGTGGCTTGAAGTAAATCGACATGTTAAAAAGGGAGCTAAATCGTTTTCTATTTTAGTCCCCTATTTCAAAAAACAGAAAGACAAAAAAGACGAAGAAGTATTAACACTTGTCGGTTTTGTTTCCGGAAATGTCTTTCGCTTTGAAGACACAGACGGCGAATTACCTGACTATCAGAAGTTAGTCTTGCCTGAACTTCCTTTGATTGAAAGAGCAAAAGAGTGGGGCATATCAGTAGAAGCAATTCCGGGAAACAATGAACATTACGGATATTACAGTCCTGAAAAGAAAATAATCGCTTTAGCAACTCCTGAAGAAAAAACCTTTTTTCATGAATTATGCCATTGTGCTGATGAAAAGATAAAAGGCAAATTAAAAAATGGTCAAGACCCATTACAGGAAATAATTGCCGAACTTGGAGCTCATACTCTTTGCCGAATAGTTGGCAAAGATGGTGATAAATATTTTGGCAATTCTTACCGATATATAGAAAGTTATGCTAAAGACTTGAATATCACTCCACACTCCGCAGTTTTGCGAGTCGTTTCAGATGTTGAAAAAATCTTAAACTTAATTCTAAGAAAGGAGTTAAACCTTGTACACGCCTAAAATAAGAGAGGACTTAATCCCAATTCTTTATAAGAAAGCTAAAGAAGTAAAGAAACCAATGACACGCCTTATTGATGAACTTCTTAGACCTCTACTTATAAAAGATGAAGTCCTTGTAAATGAATCATCAAGGTTAAAAACTGAAGCAATAACCTCACCTGAAATGCTGTACACGATTCTAAAAGAAAAGACTACTGATTATTTCAAAGAGCATTTTTTCGTTTGCTGTTTAGATGTAAGAAACAGGCTCATCTCTGTTGATGTTATTAGTATCGGAACATTGACAGCAAGTCTTGTACACCCGCGAGAAGTCTTTGAAACTGCTATTAAAAGACACTCTGCTCAAATAATTATTGCCCATAACCACCCGTCAGGTGAAGCTGAACCAAGCGAGGATGATATAAGAATAACAAAGAGACTTATAGAAGTTAGCAAATGCATAGGAATTGAAGTTATTGACCATTTAATAATTACCGAAACATCTTATCTATCCTTTAAGAATAAAGGGCTAATTTAGAAAGGAGGAACAGCAAGCTCTTTCAATTAATAGGAACGCAAAAGCCACTTGAAAATAGTGGCTTTTTAATAGGTGTGGATAAGTGCCCACGATATTATAAAATACTCAAAAAACCCTTATTTTGCAGGGGTTGACAGGTTTATCATCGGGGTGTATAATGAATGTATAAGGGTAAATAAGCCCTACAATATGAAACAATATGACATACACAATAACTTTGAGAGATGAGAACGGGAATATTATCTCTCGTAACTATCACGAAGCAGCAATTGTAGATAAGGAATATATTGGTGAACAGATACAATCAATGAAAGAAACATTGGAAAATAAAGAAGTTGAATTTTAACAATATGAAAAAGAAATGGATTTTAGGAAAGTTTAAAACTATAAAGTTAAAACTATACGATGAAAAACTTAAAAGGTATCAGGCATATCTTAAATATAAATATCCTAAAGGTCGAACAATGCAGGAAGATTTAGAAAACTATATTACAAATTTATTTAAATAATATGAGAACTTATAACAGACCAAAATTACATAAAAAAGAAAATCCTATTATGGAAGAGCATAATAAAAAACTGAAAGAAGCATTAACTGAAACATTAAAACAAAGACTTCAGGAGAAAATACATAAAATCGGTAGAAAATGTATGTTCACTGATTGTGAAAAATGTAATAAATAAAAATTTATCATTAATCATTATTAATATGGAATTACTTAAAACAACAATAACTATTTTATCAGTTGAAGAAAAAACTACAAAAAACGGGAAAACAATGTTCAAGATAAAAGGAACTGATGGTAAGTTTTATCAATTATGGCAGTCAAAACAAGACGGAACAGACAGCATGGCTTATATCGCTTTTAGCAGTATTCCTAAAATGGGAGTTGGAAAATCTTTTAATATTTCTTACGGAGAGGAATTTGGAGAATATAAAGGAAAGACAATTGTTTATCGAACAATAGCAAATGCTATTCCCGTAGAACAGGAAACAGACGATTTGGAAACATCAAGGCTAAAAGTAACAGGCGAAGATGAAAAATGGAAAGGGATAAGGAATGAAAAGCGAAATGATATAAAATGGATGAATGCAATAAATAATGCTACGATAATTATTTCAAAAAGAATTGATAGCTTTACTGAATATAGTCTTGAAGACGCTAAAAAAGATGTTAAAGAACTTGCCAATTGGTATTTTAAATTAGAGCCTTATTTCAGTAATGATAATTTGCCAGACGAATTAGATAAAGTAATAGCAAATATACCTTTCTAGTATGGAACAATGGAAATTAGTAATTGAATATGTAAAAGAGTTTGGAAAAATAACACCGGCAAAGCTAACAGATAGAAAATACAAAGAAGGATTTTTTGGAAGTGAAACTCCAAAGCGTTGTAGAGAATTATTCGCTA
>CALKAJ010000242.1 GCA_937983305.1 uncultured Ignavibacteriota bacterium
AGATGGTGATTCGTGACTGGAGTTCAGACGTGTGCTCTTCCGATCTAATCTGTTAAATACCTGTCTCGAATCATTTTCGGAAGTATAAAAATCTTTTTCACCAACCTCAACTAATTTATCGGTATCTCCTTCCGATCTTTGTAACCATTCGGGAACTCCGGGCTCTTCTACTTTCTTTAAATATTTTGGAACTCCGGCTTTCCTGAAATATTTTTGTGCAATGATATCCGTTGCAACTTGCGACCAGAAATTTGGAACCATCACATTGTTCATTTCAAATATCACTGAACCGTCAGGCTCTCTGATTGCAGACTTCCTGCCCTCATAGATAATTTCTTTTGTCGTTTTTTCGTTTGCTAAAAATTTGGTAATTTTCATCCGCTAAGCTATACTTTAAATGGTTTCTATAATCTTAATTAATTATTAATGAACTGTTAAAAAGAAATTCAAACGATGGGATTTGAACTTAGAAAAAAATACAATTTTTAATTTTTAAAATCAAACTTCTTTTTTGGTTAAAAAAATTATTTTTTAAAAATAATTTATTATAAAAGTTCCATTTTACTTTTTCATCTTTATACATTGACTATAAAAAAAATTTTATATTGCTTAAAAATATGACTGTATTTTATGCTTTTTTATTAATAACTTTTACGTTTTAAATAAGATTATATGGCAAAGATAAAAACTACTCAAAACACCCCAAAAACCCAGAGAAATCAAGGGTTTTGGCTTAATGATAACTTTAAGTTTTTCGACGATTCAAACAAGAATTCTCTTTGGATTTTTCTTGGAATCATCTTCCTCGTTTTAATTTTATTCTTTAATCAGGGTATATTCTCAGGGAAGGTGTTTTCCTCCCCTGATAACCTCTCTCCCTTAAGTCATAAAACCTTTCTTGAAGACTCTAAAAGTCAGGGAATTTTCCCTCTCTGGACGCCTTATATTTTTATGGGTATGCCCTCTTATGCTTCACTAACTACAGGTCTTCAATCGGGTCATAAAATATTTTCTTTTGTCTGGAATTCAGTAATAGAATTTATTTCCAAAGGTACTCTTTTCTGGGTTACATTACCATATTATTTTATTTTTGCTGTCGGACTTTTCTTTTACGGACGGTTTAAATTCAAAAACGGTTTGATTGCTCTTTTTATTGCTTTGACCGGTGTCTTTGCAACGGGAATTATTCAGTTGATAATTGTAGGGCACCATACTAAAATGATGGTGTTTTCATTTTTCCCGTTTATTTTGCTTTTCCTCGATAAGCTGAGCGACTCCGAAGAAAAAAATCCGTTTAAACAAATAATCTACTTTGCTCTGCTTTCAATTGCTCTTTATATGCAGTTGTCTTTCAACCATATTCAAATGCTTTTTTATTCTTATATGTTTATTTCTATTTATTTTGCATTTGTTTTCGTTTACAGACTTGTTAAAAAACTTGAAATAAAAAACCTCATTCTTACTGCAGTACTTTTTGCAGCGGCGTTGATTGCTGCGTTTGCCATGAGTGCAGACCCGATTCTTCCAATCAAGGAATATAATAAATATTCAATACGGGGTGAGGCAAGCATTGAATCTAAAATTGACCCTTCAAAGGAAGATGCTAAACCGCTCAGTTATGATTATGCAACTAACTGGTCTTTTTCTCCCGGTGAAATGATGACATTAGTTATTCCTTACTATTACGGATTTGGTAATGTTGAAGTTGAAGGACAGCAGGCAAATTTATACTGGGGGCAAATGCCGTTCACAGATTCTCCGGTTTATTTTGGAGTTATTACTTTAGTCCTGGCGTTAATTGGCGTGATTTTTAATATAAAGAAAAATGTGTTTGTAATGGCGCTTTCATTCATAATATTTTTCTTTATGCTTCTTTCATTCGGGCGAACGCTGCCCGTATTGTATGATATTTTCTATAATTATATGCCGTTCTTCAGCAGTTTCAGAGCGCCGGTAATGATACATTATTACATAGACCTTGCATTTACTTTGCTTGCAGGCTTTGGATTAAAATCAATAATTGATTCAATTAAAGAAGGCAAAAACAGAGATTTAGCCGTGAAAGTAAGTTATGTCTTTATGGGAATCGGCATACTCGTAATTTTAATTGCAATAATAGGTTTTGAAAATTCCTATTCAACTTCTGTTGCAACCGGACCGTTGGTAGAAAAAATTAAATCACAGGGAGCAACACCGCAGCAGATAAATCAGTATGTGAAACAGATATCAGGCCTTGCTTATAAAAATGTAGTGAAGGATATGTTTCTTCACGGTTTCTTTATTGTAATTATCGCGGGTGCAGTTTTCGCTTATGCGAAAAATAAAATATCATTGAAAATATTTTTGCTTGCGGCTGTTTTGCTTGGAACATTTGATGTTTTAAATATCAGTTCCAAGACGATGCATTGGGATGATAAGGGAGCTAAAGAAACTTATTTCAACGAAACCGATCAAACGAAATGGCTGCTTTCAAAAGAGCCGGATACTTATCAATACAGAGTTGCCGAGTTTAATCGCGGCAAGCTTTCTACATCTAACCTGCTTGCATATTTCAGACTTCACCTGTTCAACGGATATCAGGGTGCCAAGCTGAGAATATATCAGGATGCGGTTGACGTGGCAGGAGGCGAAAATCCTATGTTGCTCGGGCTTGCTAATGTAAAATATATTATTTCCGATTCGCCGATAAAGGATACAATAGCATATACTGAAGTTTATAAAAGCGGTTCCGGTATTATTTACCAAAATAAATTTTTTATGCCGAGAGCATTCTTTGTAAATGAAGTGAAAACCGAAAAGCCGATTAATATTCTGAGAAATATTCAGCAGGGAAAAATTAACCCGTATGCAACCGCTTATACGGAATCACAAATACCGGGAAATATACAGCCGCCCGATTCAACCTGTTATGCAAAGATTACAAAGTTCTCAATTCATCAAATCGAATACGATGTAAATGCCTCCGGAAATAATTTTCTTGTACTGAACGAAATGTATTATCCGAAAGACTGGAAATGTTATATTGATGGAAATGAAACTGAGATATTCAAAACAAATTATATTCAGCGAGGGATAATAGTACCGAAAGGCAAACACAAGGTTGAAATGAAATACGAATCTGAAACATATAATACAAGCAAGAATATCTCTTTTGCCGCGAATCTCATTATCTTAGCAGTACTTGGAGCCGGCATTGGCGGATATTATTTTAAGAAGAAAAAAAATGACACAAAGAAATAAAATATATTTCTTATGATTAAGAAAATTTTAATAGCAAACAGAGGCGAAATTGCCGTAAGGATAATAACATCCGCAAAAGAAATGGGAATAAAAACAGTTGCAGTTTATTCCGATTTCGACAGATATTCGCTATATACGAAATTAGCAGACGAGGCATATCACATTGGTGAATCCCCTGCTTCACAAAGTTATTTAATTGCGGAAAGAATAATTGAGGTTGCAAAAAAATCCGGTGCAGACGCAATACATCCGGGATATGGCTTTCTTTCTGAAAGAGGAATGTTTCCCCGTATGTGTGCGGAAAACGGAATTAAATTTATTGGTCCTACACCGGAAGCAATTGAAAAACTCGGAAGTAAAACACACGCAAAACAACTTGCAGTGGCGAATAAAGTACCTGTAGTAGCAGGTATGGATAAAGCGGTAGTTGACCTTGCAGAAGTTAAAAAGATAGCTCACAGCATTGGCTATCCGATTATGATAAAAGCTTCAGCCGGTGGAGGTGGAAAAGGAATGCGGGTAGTTAAATCGGAGCTTGAACTTGAAAGTTCATTACGTATGGCTCAAAACGAAGCCCGTTCATCATTTGGAGACGACAGTGTATTTATTGAAAAATATGTGGACTCTCCGAGACATATTGAATTTCAGATTTTACTCGATGAACACGGCAATGCAGTTCACCTTGGCGAAAGAGAATGTTCAATGCAGAGAAGACATCAGAAAATAATCGAGGAAACACCATCAGTAATAATGGATGAAGATTTGAGGCATAGAATGGGAGAATGTGCAAAGACAATTGCCCTTGCATCGGGTTATACCAATGCGGGAACAGTAGAATTTATGGTTGACAAAGACAAGAATTTTTATTTTCTCGAAGTTAATACGCGATTGCAGGTTGAACATCCGATAACTGAGATGAGGACAGGACTTGACCTTGTTAAGGAGCAAATAAAGATAGCATCCGGCGAAAAACTTTCTTTTACACAGGAAGATATTCAATTCAAAGGCTACGCAATAGAATGCAGAATTAACGCTGAAGATTGTGATAATAATTTCATGCCTTCAACGGGAAAGATTGAGTATATGAGCAGAGTACTCGGAAACGGAATGAGAGAAGATACGGGTGTAGAGCAGGGAAATGAAATTTCAATTTATTACGACTCAATGATAGCAAAGCTTATAGCGTTCGCACCGGACAGAGAAGGAGCAGTTGAAAAAATGAAAAGAGCTCTTAAAAGTTATAAGATTGTCGGACCAAAAACCAACATCAATTTTCTTTTAAGTTTACTAAATTCACCCGAATATATTGAAGGAAACTATAATACTCAATACGTAGAGAAAATATTTCTCCCCCGGCTTTCGGAAACACAAAAAATAATTGACAGCAGTACAGCGCTTGCAGTAATGCTTGCAAGTGTTATATATAAAGAAAAAGTTGAGGCAAAAGCTTCTGCAAATCAAATCACCGACAAAAAAGAAACTTCAAGTAACTGGATTAAAAAACGATTTTCAATATTCCAATGAAAAATTATTTAATAAATATCAATAATTCCCCCAAGGCGAAGGAGTTAGAAGTACTGAGTGACAGTACGTTTTCTTTCAACGGCACGGCTATGAACTATGAATATAAATTTGTTTCACCGAATATTTTAGTGCTTCGTATTGAAAATAAAAATTTTGTACTTAAGGTTGAAAAAGATACGGAAGCCGATTCAGGGCTTGATAACTCAGACTTTTTAATTGATTTTGAGTCAGAGCAGTTTATTGTTAATTGCAAAAATGAACTTGATATACTTGTAGAGAAGTTCTCGAAGAACAGAGCAGACAAAGGATTTAAGAAAGATTTAATTTCCCCGATGCCGGGCTCAATAGTAAAAATAAATGTAAAAGAAGGTGATAAGGTAAAGAAGGGACAGGTTGTTATAGTCCTTGAAGCGATGAAGATGGAAAACGAACTAAAAGCAACTAACGATGCAATTGTTTCAAAAATTCTTGTAGAAGAGAAAAAACCTGTTGACAAAGGACAGGCATTAATAAAGTTAGAACCCGTTCAATAAATTTATTTTATGTCCGTTATTTTAATTTTTGCTTCTTTATTAGCCGCAATAATACCGATGTTTATCTATCTGCTTTTAATATGGTGGATGGATAGAAATGAAAGAGAACCTCTCTGGCTGATGCTTCTTAACAGATCGGAAGAGCACACGTCTGAACTCCAGTCACGAATCACCATCTCG
>CALKAJ010000243.1 GCA_937983305.1 uncultured Ignavibacteriota bacterium
CTACACTCCTTCCCTACACGACGCTCTTCCGATCTAATCAAACTACCGTTGCTCCCGGCGGAAGCGTCAATTTCACTGATATGTCAACAGGCGGACCAACAACATGGAGCTGGACATTTGCAGGCGGTAACCCCGGAACATCTTCAACTCAGAATCCTACAAATATTGTTTATTCCGCAATAGGTTCTTATTCTGTTTCTTTAACCGTTACAAAAAATTCACTTTCAAGCACAAGAACCAAACCTAATTATATTACTGTATCTGCCGGCTCTGCTTACAGACTCAATGAATCTTTTGAAAATACTACATTCCCTCCGTCAGGCTGGGTAAAAATTACTCCCGTTGGCGGTACTGCAACAGGATGGACAAGATTAGCGGTTAATACTACTCCTGTTCCCGGATTCCAGGGCGGTTCAATTACTGCTCCTCCCGGAGGTGCTAATGGCGTTGCGTTCTGTAACTATATCACAGGTAATGCAGGCGGCGGAAGCAGCGGACCAAGCGACCAGTGGTTAATCACTCCTCAACTTACCAATATTCAAGCTACGGATTCATTAACTTTCTGGCTTAGAAAATTCGGAAGTTATGTCGAGAATTTCTCGGTGAAAATATCCACCACTACTCCTACTGTTGCCGCTATGACAACTAATGTAATGACTCAAAACTTTACAGCAACAGATTCAGGATGGGTTCAATATAAATATAATATCGGTAGTTTAGTTCCTGCCGGCTCTAACATTTACATCGGATTCAGAGAATATGTTACTGACGTTGCAATTGACGGCGCTTCATTCTCAATGGATTTAGTAAAAGTTACTATGCCTTCAACCGGCATCACAATCAACGGTGATGAAATTCCAAAAACTTATTCGTTATCACAAAATTATCCTAATCCTTTTAATCCTACAACTAACATTAAATTCGGATTGCCAAAAGCATCGAATGTTAAGATTGTTGTTTATAATATTAAAGGGCAGGAAGTTGCAGTTCTCTTAGATGAATATAAACAAGCAGGAACATTTACTTATATGTATAATGCAAATGGACTTGCAAGCGGAATTTATTTCTACAGAATCACTGCCGGTGATTTCACCGAAACCAAAAAAATGACACTTATAAAATAAATCTTTTTCATTATATAACTTGCTTAAACCTGCAGTGCTTTTTTAGCGCTGCAGGTTTTTTTATTATTGATTTTCTTTATTGACATTTTCATAATAATTATTTAATTTTGAATAATGAATCAATAAAAAAATATTATGAGACACAAAGAAGGTAATAAAAGGGAAGATATAATAAAAGCCGCAATAAAAATATTTGCTGAAAACGGGTATCATCACGCAAAAATTGCTAAAGTCGCTGAGGTTGCAAATGTTGCCACCGGAAGCGTTTATGTTTATTTCGAAAACAAGGAAAAGGTTTTACTGGAAATATTCGATGAAATCTGGAAAGATATGTATAACAATTTAAAATTACTGGTAGAAAAGAAAGAAGTATCGCCATTTGAAAAGTTTGATGCACTTGTTGATATTATTTTTGACAAATTTACCGAAAGTCCTGAGATTGCTCTTGTTATGGTGAATGAACAAAATCATCTTTTGACTCACAAAAAGGAAAAATTTACCGAATATTACGATAAATTTATTGAACTCGGCGTGAATTTGATACAGGAAGGAATTGACAAAGGAGTTTTCAATTCAGGAATTGACTTAAATATTTATAAACATTATCTGCTTGGAGCATTCAGAGATTTAGTGAACACCTGGGCAATAAATAGAGAAACATTCTCGCTCAATTCGATAAGGCAAAGTATTAAATATTTTTCCAAGTACGGCTTATGTAAAAATTGTATGTAATTTTTAAAAAAGAGCTGAATAAGCTCTTTTTATTTAGCTATTAATGAACCATAATTCAATAAAGAGTATTAAAAAAATGAATGAAAAGAATAATGAATAAAAAAGGAATTATACAAACAGTTCTTGTACTGTTAATGATAACTTTTGCAGTGAAAGTACAAAGTCAGGAAATACTAAATCTGGAAATGGCAATTGAAACCGGAAAGAAGAACAACGAAAAGATAAAAATGTTCAAAGAGAAAGTGAAACAAAAGGAATCGGAAGAAAAAATTGCTTTTGGAAATTTTTTACCGAATATAAATCTTAGTTCCGGATTTACGCATATGAACGAGCCGATAGAAATGGATTTAGACCCAATAAGACAGGTAACGATGACATTACAAGCAAAAAATCAGGTTGAATTTTCTAACATATACAACATATTACAGGGGGGAACGGGATTAACGCAGCAGCAAAGGGCATCGTTATATTCGAACTATTATAGCACACTGGACAAGCAGTTGCCAAAATTCAGCTCTGAAATAAAAAAGATGGATTACTGGAATTTAACCCTTTCAGGTATGCAGCCCTTATTTATGGGTGGAAAGATTATCAACGCAAAGAAATATGCCGAAAAAGAAAAAGAAGTAATGAATTCGGAACTAAAGAAAGCCGAAAATGAAATTACAAATGAAATTATAAGTTCATACCTTAATGTAGTATTATGCAGAGATTTGATTAAACTAAGGAAAGAAGTTCTTGAAGGAATGAAGAAACACAGAAACGATGCAAAGAGATTAATGGAAGAGGGTTTGATAGCGAAGCACGAATATCTGAGAGCTGAGGTTGCAGTTGCTGATGCCGAAAGAGTATTATTTGACGAAGAAAATAAATTATCGCTTTCAAAAATTGCATTGAAAAGTGCAGTCGGAATAAAAGGTGACGAAGAAATTATTATTGAAAATTCATTATTGTTTTATGAAA
>CALKAJ010000244.1 GCA_937983305.1 uncultured Ignavibacteriota bacterium
ACCACCGAGATCTACACTCTTTCCCTACACGACGCTCTTCCGATCTTCCCCACCCAATGAAATAACAACTTGTATCGGAATAAAAATTATAATACTCGTCAGTTGTATAATTAACGGCATCATATACATCATAAGTTTTTGTCAACCCTCCATAATTTCTCTGCCCGTAAAAATCAAAATAATCAGTATCGTTAAATACTCCGTCCTGCTCGCCGTTGAAATATATCGCGAGTTGATTTCCTTTGTAATATAATTTAACTGTTCTTGGATCAACAGAGCTGACACTTATGCCTGCATTCACAAAATCATTCTTATCAATTCTGTAAATTCCATCATCAACCACATACATTTTTAAATACGTCTGCCCCGGAGTTATCCAGTTATAATTTTGAGCATTTGCTCCAACAAAAAGAGCAAAAAACAACAGTAACGCTAAGTAGATTTTTCCCATAATATTTTCAAAATTTTTAAACTTTAATATAAAACATTTCAAAATTCAAGTTAAATAATTACTTTAAAATAACAAGTTTTTGCAGCTGAGTTTCCGTTTTTCCTGCTTGTTCAACTATTAATTTATAAAGATAAACACCGTTTGCAATATTATCTCCGTCTTCATCTCTTCCGTTCCATTCAATACTGTTAAATCCAACAACAGGAAATGTTTCTATCGTTTTAATTAATCTTCCCGCAACCGTATAAATTTTAAGTTTGCACTTTTCCGGTCTTTCACTTCCCGATATCTTGAACGTAAATTTCGTAAAATCCCTCATTGGATTAGGGTAATTAAATACTTCATAAATACTGAAAACACTGCTAACTGAAAGAAAATATTTCGCCGTATCAGCTCTGTTACCTGCCGCATCAATTGAAATAAATTCAAATTTATGGTCTTTCTCCTCAAGCTTTGGTGTGTAATTCAAAACTGCCTGAAGGTAATTATTATCCATAAAATTAATTGTTAAATCAGGATTTTTCATTGAACCTATGAAATAAGGGATATATTTATCGTTTAGCTTAATTTTTATATTCGATGTATCTTTTACGAAAATTATACTATTATCATAAAACTTCATCACTATGTCCGGATTGCTTGAAATATTATCTCCCGAAACAACCTTTGTGCCGTCAAAAGTAATATCCATCTCGGGTTTTGTCGAATCACCCTCTACGACTACTTTCTTTAATACAGTATTATTATATGCATAAAATTCGTTCGCATCTTTTAACAGACATTCATAATATAAATTCACTGTATCCTTTTTAGAGTTTGATTTTTTCAAGCCTGAAGTAGAAAGGTTTGCAAATATCTGTTTCGCACTGTCCGGTTTTAAATTTGAAAGCAATGTATCTACTTTTAAAATCTTAATTCCCTGAGGCGAAGATGCCGACCACTTGCTTATTATCATTACCGCAGTTGAATAACCTGCATTTACGATATTAACGGAAGCATTAACAGTATCACCCTCCTGATATACAGAATCATTTGTAAGGAAAAGATTATTATCCGGACACAATTCCGCCGGAGGTCTGTAATTGTATGAAATACTTTTTAATACCGGAGACAAATACGGATTGGGAATTAAATTAAACTTAAACGATGAATCAATACTTAACTTAACATTTAATTTAACACCGGGATAAATAAGCGAATTTAAAGTATCAAATAAATAGTTATTACCTGAATAATTCGACAGCAACTGAACAATCTGGTTATTAGCTCTGACGCCGTAAAAATCCGATAAAATATTTGTGTTTTGGTTTAAAGAATAATCAAGAATAAAATTCGACCATTTATTTCCGGGTCCAAGAGTATAACTTATATTTCCTGAAGTACTCATAAATTCCGGCTGCATATTAACAGTTACCGGTGTATAGTCAAATCGCAAAAAGCCCTCTGAAGTTACAGCATTAGGAATGTTTCTATAACTGATAAAACTCCATCGTGAAATGTTTTGCAAGTTAAGAGAATCAGCATAAATACTTCCAAGCTGTTTTAGGCGATTTTTCGCTGTTTGATTTATATTGACGGTATTTGGAGTTGCTATGGATTTTACAAACATCAAGATATGATTTGTATCAACGGAATTCAGATAATTTACCAGCGAATCATTAGAAAGGGTTGAAGTAAAATGAATATGCTTAATTTCACTCAACACACCGTCAAGTTTTCTAACCTTGGCTATATTAATCCCACCATAAGAAGCAGAATCAATAAGAAACACCTGAGATTCATTAATTGTAAAATAAGTTGCATTAAAGAATTCACCTCCCCACGACTGAGCGACAAGATTGCCGGGTGACTTTTTTAATTTAAATCCATCGGAATCATAGTTGATATTACTTAAATCACTTTGAGCAAATTGCGAGTTAGAAAACCTGATAACTTTAATTAAAGAGTCAACAGAATAATCACCCGTAATATTTCCTTTAACAACTCTCCTTGTTTCAGACCATCCTGAAGAATCGGTATTGTTTATAACCGAATTCATTCTCCAGAATAATATTTTATCGGGGGAGATATTTGATTTAATTTTAAATTTTGAAACCACTCCTTCTGTAATATTTTTAAAATAAACCTGATTCATCGGGGAGTTAAAAAGAGCAGTCGTATCTATATTTAAAATTACCTTAACATTATTTTTACTGAAATCAACATTGGGATTAAGTCCGGTGAATTCAATACTGTCCCGGGAAATAACTTCGTCATTAACCGGCTTAACCGGCACAAACGAAATATTTTTTAAAGACAGATTCAAAGTAATTGAATTATTAATCTCTGCGTCAAGCGGATACCAATTTTCGGGGTCCATTGAAATTTTTACCGAATAGCTTCCTGCCGAATCAAGAGAAAGGCTGTAAGTTGTTGTATCATTATATCCGAAATTTCTGATTACACTATCATGTTGCGATATTTTAAAACCATTCCTGAATAATTCATATCTTATTTTACAGGAATCGGCAAAGGTTCCAATATTTTTTCCAAAGGATTTTATTGTAATTAATTCTCTAAGGGTAGGAAATGGATTTGAAATCCAATAATCGCTGAGCTGTATATCAAATTCAGGATGTTTCGGGAAAAGTAATTTCGATGCCGGATCACCTATTAAGCTGTAACAGTTAATTGTGTTTTTGGAAGCAAAAATTGCCGAGTCACCCTTCAATTTGCCGGATGCATATTTTAATAAATCTCCTAAGTATCTTATCGAATCATTTGCAAATCCCTGAAACAAATACAGATTATAAGTATTTCCCGAACCCGAAAAACTCCATCCTGTAGAGCCAACAAAACCAATTGCTCCTTTGTTGGGATTGTAATAAAACTTTTCTCCAAAACTTCTTTCATTCGTTTCAGCATTCTTACCCGTGAAACAAGTCATGCTGAATACAATCGGCTGCCTGAGATTGTTTGATAAAACTGTAGGGTCTTCCAGACCGTTATCCCAGACGTTTGTAGCTGCATGCCCAATATAATTGACTATAGTGCTTCCGTTATTAATTGAACGAATTATAGAGTCCTGATAATTATACGTTACGCCTCCTGTAGAATCATTTCGATAAATCTTGACGGGAAGTCCGGATATTGGATTCGGAGAAATATAAGAATTAATTATTGAGTTCGATTGATTTGCAAATGTTATTTGTTCACTGCTGTTTTGTCCTCCGGTAATGAATACGAAATTTTTAATCCATCGCTCGGGTTGTTGATTTTCATTCAGAATAATTTTGTTTACTACATCCTGAGCTTCGTTGGTATTATATGCAGGAATTCTGCCGACAGAAACCTGAGGGAAATAAACATAGCTGCCTATATTAAAATTTGCAAAGTATCCGTCTGAAATTGGATTCCCGTAAACAGGGACAATGTTATTATAAAAAACAGAAGACTCCATATTCTTTTTTGGGTCAAGAGAGCCTCTTCCAAATAGTAATAAAAATTTGAATTTTGGAGCTGTCCAGTTATCGTAAATATTTTTTGTGAAATATCTTACTGCTGCCGGGTTTTCAAATCCATAGTTAAAAATATCATATATATCTTCAATTTCAGCTTTGAAAGTCCTGAAATTATTCACAGATGCTCTATGCTGTCGGAGTTGTTCTGCCTGATTTTCAAAAATCTTATTATATACAATAACATAATCGGCACCTGCAGGATTTGTTACTAAATTTGATACGTTTCGCTTTTTAATCCTGAACGGTTTTTTAGTTATCGGGTTTGCCGATATCTCAAACCTACCGTTTCTTTTCCCGGAAAAATACAGAGTGTCATTTGAAGCACTGAAATTTGTAATCCTAAGACCATTTTTTACGTCATACAGACTTAATGCCTGAATATTATTATAACCTTCAACTTTGAATTTATATGAAACTGTATCGGAAGCATCAGCTGAAAAAGATATTACTCCGTTGGATGTCTCGGTTTTCTTCGGATAGAATATTTTAAAACTATCAAAATTCATCCTTCCGATATAACTTCCGGCTCCGGTATAAATAAATGAAATTTGATTTACTCCTGATGTATTAAACAGTGAAGCGGAAACGCTCAAAGTTGTGTCAATTCTGTTATAATCATTTCTCTCAATAGTATCAATTATATTTCCATTTATTCTTACAATTAATCTGTGCTCGTTTTGAAGAGAATCGGTATATGAATTCGGGTAAGCAACTATCTTAAGCAGACAATTCTCGGCACCATGAACAAGACCCGGAGTTGAAAAAGTATCGTTTAAAGAATTACCTCTTTGAAATTCTCTCCATAACCAACCCTCACCGGTTACCCTCTCGTTATTAAAATTCCTGTAATCAAACTGATTGCGTTTTTCTCCAAGAAAATAAAATAAATCCTTTTCAAAATGTATATCTTTTAAAAAATAATTCTTTGGATAATTTATTGCAGATTGGAAAGCATAATCCGGAAATCTCAACCCGTAACTGCCGCCCCAATCAACCCAGTAAACACTTGTATCCGAATAGAGGTTGTAATACTCATCTACCACATAGTCAACTGTCAGACTGCTTCCCGACTCCTTATAAACATTTGTTAAACCGCCATAATTTCTCTGTCCGTAAAAATCAAAATAATCTGTTTCGTCAAAAGTGCCGTCTTGCTCACCAAGAAAATAAATTGGTATCTGACTGCCTTTATACAAAACTTTTACGGTTCTTGGGTCAATTCCGGCTGTATTAATACCTGCATTAACGAAGTCCTGTTTATTAATACGATTAATTCCTTCTTCGATTACGTATAATTTCAAATAATCCTTATTTGGAGTTATCCAATTAAATGACTGAGATAATAACTCTCCCTTAAATATCAATAAAAATAAAAAACATATGAAAAACTTTTTCATAACAAAAAGTTTAATTAGAGCAATTTAATATTTACTTTAAATATTTAAAACATAAAAAATATAATCGGAAATTACTCTTTGTAAAGCATCCACTCTCCATTTTTATAATAAAATATATTTTTATTCTTTAAAGATATAGTATCTGGAGCGGTTATTGTTATTTTTTTAAATGACCTCTTATCACCTTGTTCGTAATTGGTAATTTTAAATCCTGAATTATAATCAAGATCAATAAATCCTACAATAGAATTTGGTTTTGATAATACAGAAATGTTTTCTGATTGTATTTCAATATCATAATTTCCTTGAGCAATAATTGGTGTTGCATTTAGATTATATTTTCCAAACTCATTATTTTTATAATAGTAATAAATATAATCTATCATATCAAATATGGGGTTAGCTGCAATTATTGAATTATTATTGTTGTGAGTCTGTATGAATTCATCATATTCCGAGACAACTTTATAATCAGCTTTCACTTTTTCGGCATAATTTCCAAGTTTGTAAAAAGCATTTATAATATTTAATAAAAGATAAAATGATAAATAAACAATTAATAGATATTTTTTACAATAACCTTGCATAAGAATAATAAACAAAAGTATTGTAAACAGCAAAACTTGAATTGAACGATTTCTATCATCTATAGATTGCCCAATAAGTGGGAAAAAACTCACCAAAACTATCAAACCCAAATAGACTACATTTCTTGATTTACTTCTATATTTAGTAATTAGAGCTATAGAAATACCTATAAAAAATATTAGTAAAACTAAAGCAAGTAAATAATTACCCATAAAATAGTCATATATCTTATTACCAAGATATGGAAATGTTGTAATTAATATTGTTCCTGATATAGCAAATGGTTTTTTCCAGAGATAGGTATAAAAAAGTCCTTTAGTTTCGCTGTTAATTGTTTCAATATTTAGTATTAATATTACTATCATTACCAGCAAGGGTGCAAAAAAATACTTTATACTTTTCAATCTAAATCTTCCATAACCCCACATGTGAAGAAGTAAAAATATTAAAGGTAAATTCATTGATGTTTGTTTTGAGAAAACGGAAAGCAAATAAAAAAGCAAAAAAACTATATAATTAGTTAATTTGTAGTCATCAGTAAACCTTATGTAGAATTTCAATGAGAGTATTAAAAATAACATCATTAGAAGTTCGTTTCTTTGCGACAACCATACTATCCAATCTGTAGAAACATCACTTAAAGAAAAGAGGGAAACAAAAAGAGCCAACCAAAATATATTTAAACTTTTTTTAAACATAGAGGATATTTCTCTAAATAATGAAAACAATGAAATTATTAACACTAAATGAATCATTAATGAGAAAAACTTCATACAAAAAGGTGAAAACCCCGCAACAATATTAGTCCAAAACAAAAAATGGGTTACCGGTCTTTGAAAGAGGAAACAAGAATTGCTGCTGTTGATTGAAATTGGATACAAAATATTTTCTTTAATTGTAGTAAAAATATAGTAATCATCTGAAATAAATCCCGGTACAGAAAAAATTATAACCGTGAATAAGATTGAATTTATTGCTAAGATAGTAAGTAAATAAATACTATAATTTTTCATTAGTTTTTAATTTTAAAGCAATAATTCGAAAAATAAAAAGTGGAATCCCTATAATATATCTTTTCCATAATCTTCTCGGTTCTATTATCAATCTGAATAGCCATTCGAGTCCAATTTTCCTCATCCAAAGTGGTGCCCTTTTATAATATCCTGAAAGAAATTCAAAAAAACTACCAACTCCAATAATTACAGGCGTTTTAATTAAATCTCTATTTTTAACAATGAATTCTTCTTGCGTCGGAGTTCCTAAACCAACAAATAATATTTTTGAATCGGAAATATTGATTTTCTTGATTACTTCATTTGCATCTTCAAATCTATCAAATATTTCATTAATTATAAGTCCTTTATAGTTAACAGAAATATTAGATTTTAGTAAGCCAATTGACTCCCTTCCCCCCCCATACAATGAAATTCCCCAGCGATACTTAGCCGCACTTTCAATTAGCAATGTATTAAAATCAGTCGCATTAATTCGATTTTTATAAGTTACCTTAATACCTAGTAATTTTGCCAAATAATACATCCC
Source organism: uncultured Ignavibacteriota bacterium (assembly GCA_937983305.1). GTDB lineage: Bacteria > Bacteroidota > Ignavibacteria > Tepidaquicellales > Tepidaquicellaceae > DSSM01. The sequence continues at coordinate 7,479 of CALKAJ010000244.1, forward strand.
AATTCCATCAGGATATATCAAATTTATTTTTTGCATATTTGCATATAAAAGATTATTATTAAGCAAATTAAAAACAAACGGATTTAGATAAGAAATTGAAATCTTGCGATTTGAAACTATTCGATTACTTAATATTTTGATTAATGTTGTGTAATTAAAATAATGAATCTTAAAGTTTTGATATTTTATTGTTCTTTTATTCATTAGTTTCTTTTTTTAATAGCAATATATTAAAACATTTAAAGAAATAAATGAACAGAATCAAAAATATTTTTCTATAAAACTTATAATTACCAATTAGAGGAAATGAAAAAATTGATGTTAGTAGAGTATCTACGTATAATTTCTGTGGGAATAAACAAGAATGCAATATATAGCAATTAAAAAAATAAAAACAATAATTATATTTTCTCATACAGTTTTAGAACCTTAGGAATAATTTTTTCTTCTGTAAACTGATTCATTACATCTTCATTTAAATTAACTGAGCATTTTTTTGCCAAATCTGGATTTTCAATAAAAAGTTTTATTTTCTCGCTTAGGTTTTTAGCATTTCCTTGTTTAAAAAGTAATCCGTTGTGTCTATCTTTGATTAAACCGTTTATGCCTGAAATATCAGAGCCAATAAACGGTTTTTTAAACAAACCTGCTTCTAACATAAAAGTTGGGAATGCTTCTATTTTAGATGTGAGAATACAAATATCAGAATCCGAAATGTATTTCGAAATATCCGGCTGAACAGGTAAAAACCTAATATTAATTGTAAGTTTATCTGCAAGATTCTTTAGTTCGTGTTTTTTTTCTCCTTCTCCAATTAATGTAATTAGAATTTTATTTTTATCAGATAAGTAATTTACTGAATATAAAATCAAATCGTAATTCTTATCTTCAACAAATCTGCCTGCACTTAGTATTTTTATACTTCCATCTCGAGTGTGAGCATTTTTCAAATTATAATTAGATACACTTATAAAATTAGGAATTAAACTTACTCTTTCTTCTGAAATATTATAATTATTTATAAGGTTATCTTTAACTACTTTGCTAACTGCAATTAGATCTTTCGAATAATAATTTAGAAACAACTTTCTTTTTAAAATACTATGCTCCGTTGTAACTGTGTTAATTTTTAAGTTAGTAAAGAATAAGGTCAATGATACCAGGAAATCTGAAAAACGGTGGTGTGAATGAATAATATTAATATTATTTTTTTTAAAAATATCCTTTAAAATAATAATATTTTTAAATATGTGGTGTATTTTTTTTGAAAATAAATTTGGAATTATAATTATTTTTACGAGATAAGAATCAAGCCTTGAGAAAGAATCGCCTCTATTACTTAAAAATATTACATTATAATCGTTTTGTTCAAAATATTTTATCAATGAAAAAACATGCTTTGATCTGCCGCAGCAATAGTTGAAATCAGGAGTTACTATTAGAATATTTTTATTCATAAATATGTTAAATAAGTTTTTTAACCATTTTAAAAACTTCTTCCACACTAATTTCGTTCAAACATTTAGGCAATTTATATAAACAATTTAGTTTGCAATTGTAACAATCCATATACTTATTTGCAAATAATATATTAGGATAACCGTACACAGGGAAAAACTTACCATAAAATGCTCCCGAAAGAATTACAAGCATCTTTTTGTTCATCCTAAAGGCAATGTGAGAAATACCTGAATCATTACCGATATAAAGACATGAGTTAAAAATTATTGAGGGGATTCTATCAAGACTATCTATGTTAATAATTATTTTAGAATTATTATTTTTTATTTCTCTAAGTAACTTTCCGGAATGTTGAGAGCCGGTAATAACAATTTTATAATTATGTGACAACTTTTCACATAATAATTTATATTTATCAATTCCCCAGTCTTTTAATTCATTGGATGTGAAAGGAGAAATCAATATATAATCTTTTTCTTTTTCCGAAATCACAGTGAATGTTTTAATATTTTTTGTACTAACTTCTTTTTTTCCGGTTAATAACTGTAACAACATTAAATGTTTTTCGTATTCATTTCTTTTTTCATTAAAAAGAATAAAATCGTATTTTTTATCAAAATAATTTTTAATTTTAACATTACAATGATATGAATCTTTTGTTATAGTATACTTATTTATTGAGTTGGGAATTAAACAAAATTCATCGTTGCTATATCCTCTGCCTGGCGATAAATTATAAATATTTTTTATCTTCAATGCATTTAATACTCTTAACATTTTAATTTTATAAAATATATTCCATCGATAAAGATTAACATTTAATCCAATGATATTAATTTTTCCGTTATATCCTGAGAACAGATTTTTGTATTCTGAATTGATTATGAAATAAATATTCTTTGAAGTCAATGTATCATCATTTTCCAATATCAAAGAAGAAACCACTACATCTCCCAATTGCGATAAATTCACAAAAACAAAAGAATTGCTTTTCTCTTGATTTTCTTTTGATAAATATTTCTCTAAAATAGTAAATATCATTATTTGAATTCTCGACTTAATATACATCATAAAACTCTTCATACTTATATTCCAATTGTTTTTATGCGGAGTACTTTTTTTGTCAAATAAACCATTTTCTTTAAATATAAATTTTTTCTCAAATAATTAATCTTATTTCCGAATAATAATAAAGGAAGTAGAAATTTTAAGACTTTAAAAGAATAAGGTTTTTTAAAAAATGATTTTAATAAATATTTTTGGGCACTTTCAATGGAGCCATTGTAATACTCATGAGCTCCCATTAAAAAATACTTCTCCCATTCAAATATTTTACTTTTATTCTCATATTTCTGATTAATATAATAGAAAGATAAGCCTTTATAAATACCTTCTGTTTTTTTTACTTTGTTTAAATCATTTTTATAGATACGATAAAAGTATAAAAATTTTTGTATGTTGTGCGCACAGTACCCTTTTTGAAATAGTTTAAAGAATAAATCAATATCTTCCGCCCTACTAATATTTTCATCATACCCCCCTATATCTTCAAATATTTTTTTGTAAGTTAAAATGGTTGAATGCAGTATAGTCGAAAGTACTGGCATCCAAAATTCTATTTCGTTTTGATTTTCAGGCAATTTACGTCTCATAACATAATCGCCCGCTTCGTTGATAAAAGAAAAATTTGTTCCAATTAAATCGAAATTATTATTATTAGTTAAGAAAGAAACCTGTTCAGAGATTCTTTGAGGATGACATATATCATCTGCATCCATTCTGGCAATTAGTAAACCTTTCGCTTTGGATATCCCATAATTAAGTTGTTTTGAAATATTCTTATTGTTTGTTCTATAATGTTTTATTTTATTGGAATCAAACATTTCTATTATCCTTGTTGTATTATCATCAGAATCATCAACAACTATCAACTCGAAATTATCATAAGTTTGGCTCAAAATACTTTCAATTGAAAACTTAACATATTTTTCGGCATTAAAAACTGGTAGTATTATTGATACAAGTGGATTTCTATTCATACTTTGAAAAGATAAAAAATATTACAAAATCAAACATTGGTAAAGTTAATCAATCTAAAAAAAAAAAGGAATATATAAGTTAAATAGTGTTGTTTTTAGTTTAATATAAAAGTATGTGTTATTTGCTAATATGATAAGTTTAAATTTGATTTATAAAGAACAAAGTAGTATAACGCGGGTAAATTCAATACCCTATCAAAAATTCAGATTTAAAACTTTAAATATTCCTCGTATATATTTTTATAATATTTTTCATAGACTATTTCCCATCTCAAATCTTTGTAAATTTTTTGTGCATTATTAGAAATATCGCTTAACATCTTCCTGTTTTCATTTAGTTGAGATAAAATTATCACCAACTTTTCACTTTCTCCATAATTATATGTAAACCCATTGATTCCACTATTTATATATTCAGAAATCCCTGTCTCATTTGTAACCACCGGAACTAAACCAGAAGACATTGCTTCAGCTACTGCTATATTAAAACTATCATAAGAACTGGCAGTTATAATTATATCTTTATCTTTGTAAAAATCACTTAATGAAGTTGCTGACATAAATTGTGTTTTGAATAATTTCACATATTTATTATTAATTTCTATATTTATATTACTTGTTTCGTTACAGTTAATAATATATAAAATTACATTAAAATTTATCATTTTTATAGAGTCTAACAAAAACAGTAAACCTTTTTTTTCTTTATACAATAGGTTTGCCACAAAAACCAATGACAATATATTAGAATGCTTTTTTTTGCAACACTCTCTTTTGAAAAACGAGTCTATACCGTTTGCAATTTTATGAATTTTTTCCTGCTTAATATTAGTATACTTTATTAATAAATTATTATACAAAGCAGAAAGTGATAATACTATATCAGCTTTCTTGAATATAAGATTTTCTATAAAATTATTTTTATATTGTGTAATTCTTCCGTTTATATTAATACTTTTATCCTCATGCGAGCTAATTCCATGCACATTATATATTAATTTATATTTAATAAAGCACTTTAATATTATCAGAAAGAGTGTATATCTCCTAAAAATAATTATGTGAACGATTTTAGGTTTATATTTAATAAAACGAAATATTAGCCTAATAATACCAACGCGATAGATACTATTTTGGGAATCAACTATTTTAAATGCAAACAATTTTTTAAAATAACTGTATTTTGCACCGTTCTGAAAATACTCCCAAAACTCACAGTTGTGTTTTTTATTTGCAATATCATAAATTCTTCTTGCAACTTTTTCAGGACCGGTAAATCTATCAGTAACATTATATTCACCTAAGAACACAATGTCTAACTTCGCTTTATTCATCTGAATTCGACAGGTAATAATTATTTATTGCTGTGTTTTTTCTTTTCATCATAATTATTTACTATTTTTCTAATGTTTAGATAATTATTTGCAAAAGCTTTAATTTTATAATATTTTCCATATCGTTTTTTAATATTATACTCGATATTCTCGAATTTATTTGAAATTAAGACTACAGCAAATTTCCTATATAAGAAGTCCCTAAATACTCTTATTATTTGAGGTTTAAATTCTTTAAAATCTTTGAGATACCAAATGCTTAAATGTTCTTCGTAAATATTATTATTTTTTTTAGATTGTTCCCAGCCATTCCCAAGTGGTATATTTATCATTAAATAAGTACTCTTTTCAAAGCAAAGTGAAATAAATTCTTTCCCTCTGCTCTTCTCAAAGTGCTCAATTACATCACCGCATATAATTAAATCGTAATTTGTTTTTAGATTCTTAATAAAATCGAATGCTTCGTGTATATACATGTTATCGTAGAAATGTTTATGATATTCCTTAATATAACTCTGGAATACTTCTATTCCGTCAATTTTCCTTTTCCATTTACCCGAATAATTTCCTTCATCCCATATTTCAAGAAATTCACGGCAAAGAATTCCCCATCTTCCGAAACCAACTCCGATATCTAAAACTGATTTCGGATTAATCTTCCTTATAAGGTCAATGTTATACGAAATGTTTTGCCAGTTTGAAGTACCCATTATTTTTTCAATTTATTTTTTAAGTAGATAACACCGCCTGCTAATATAAGAAATTCTGTTACAATAGTTGCAATGACACTTATTATAATTCCATAATAATTTAAAAATAATATATTTAATATAATATTAACTAAAAGCCCAATTAAAGTGATTATCATATTTGCTTTGAACATACCGAAAGAATTTAGTAAAACTCCTGTTAAATTATTTAGCCCTAATAATATTATAGCAGGTGATAGCCATTTAATAATAAATATCGAATTTTCGTACTTTTTACCATATAAGATATTTATTATAATATCAGGAAACAGAAATAAAATAAAAAATATTGGTACGGTTATTATCATTATAATGGTTGCATATTTCTTAATGAACAATTTAATGCCTTTTTTGCTATTGCAAAGGTATGATGCTTTTGTTAATCCTCCCACTAAAAGAAATGCAAACGCAATAGAAGAAGATTTAAAAACTCCGTATCCTACCGAATAATAACTCAATTCAGCGTAATTTATAATTTTAGAAATTATTAAAACATCAATTTTATCATACAGAAAATTAAACACAACAGCAAAATATAAAGGCAGAGTCACCTTGAGCAGCTTAATTACATTCCGGGATTGAATTTTTGAAGATTGAATATTTTTAAGTTCTTTTTCGGATGAAATATACTGCAAAGTGAAATGCAAGATACCTGAAATAAGAATAGGAATTAACAGATAAACAGGAGATTTAATATTTAATATCAGAACAAGTAATAGCAGGCAAATCGCAAAAATCCTCGAAAATAATATTATTAAAAAAATTAATTTGTATTTTTTTATACCCGATAGGTATCCGAATGGAGTTGCTGAAGCAAATGAAATAAAAACAGTCAATGCAATAATCAAAACTAAAATAAACTCGATATTACCGAATAGTAAGTTGGCAAAAAATATTACGGACGGCAAATACACCAAAAAAGACAACAAATTCAGAAAAAGTGAAGTATTATATACTTCTTTAATTTTGCTATTTCTCTGTGCAGCTAATCTTTGCAGATAAATCGGTAAACCAAAATTAAAAACTACAGCCAATGAATTACTCAATGTAAAAACAGTTATGATTTTTCCGTAATCATAGTTTGGCAACGTCCTTGCAACAATTAAGAAAATCAGAAAGAAAGAAATCTTTTCAACGGCATTTTGGAATAAAATGAATTTACTCTCATTTGCCTCTTTTAATAAAGTCTTTGGATTACATGCCAAAATAGTTTTTTAATTATAATAAGGCATAAATATAAATATGCTATATGTATAAAAATAGACAAAAATTCTGATTATTTAATTATATAGAGTTTTAATGAGTGTGTACATTTCAAAATACAGTTAGTTTGTAAAGAACCTATTTTATGATTTTTAGATTCAACCATTAAAAAAGAGTAATATAATTTTTTATTTAAATTCATAAATCTCAGTTGTAAATATTTAGATATTTAATCTTTAATAAGAACTGATAAATGGGAAATAATAAATATCCAATTTCCATCAGCCATAGATCGTTTTAAGGGATATCTTTATAAGCAGATACTATATTATTCTTTACACGCCCATCAAGTTCTATACTTTTTCTTTATCAAGGGAAAGATACTCTTTCATAATTCGAGTTCTATTGAATATATTCCGTATAACAATTTATGTTTTTAAATAAAGAAGTTTTTTATTCTTATATTTTTTAGCATAGCTTAAAACCAAATCTTTTTCATTGAAGCGACTTGGATAACAAGTAGTGATTTCGATTTAAACTACATATCATTTTCAATATAACTAATAAAGCTATCATAATCTTCTATTACAATATTACCATTTTTATAATACACAATTAACATTTCTTTTTTCAATTCTTTATTAATTTTAATTTTTATTTTTTTACATCGCTTTTTCCTAATCTCATCAAACAGTAAACATTCTTCTGCATAAATTGAATCTTTAAAATACTTAAAAACTTTAATTTGCGGCAAAACATTTAATTGTTTTTCGTAATCAATTACAGAATAGTCATTCTTAATGCCAATTATTAAAGAATTATCTTTATGGTTAAAGTTATATTTTAATAAGGACTTATACTCTTCGTCGTAAACTGATATTAATAAATAAAAAGGTGCAATAACATTATTACTTCTGTTTTCTAACCAAGTGTTTGAAATCATGCCTATTAATTGATTTTTATTGATGTATACATGAAATAGACCTATTCTTTCAATTACCGTTAGGTCAAGAATTTTCTTATTCATGAGTTTATCTTTATTATTTTCCACAAACAATTTATTTTCAATATAGTAATTTTTAATAGTAATAATCTTTCCATAATTGTAATATTGCCCAATACTTATTAATGCTAAATAAACAATAGTTATAGTTTTTAAAAATAATTTTCTACTAATCCACAGTCCATCAAATAATGTTAATACAAAAAGGAATATCGGTAATATTATATACAACAATCTGGGTGAAAATAAAATATTTGAATTTAATATAATTATTGAAAAGAAAAAAAGAACGATATAGAATATTCTAATTTTTAGGTCTCTTTTCTCTTTAAAATAAATTATTGATAATAACAGTATAAAGGTTATTAATAATATTGTTAATACTGCAAAGAAATAACTTGAATATGTATAAGCTCCAACATAATCTAAAAAATCAACCGGAAAAATAATCTGCCATATCAGTGAAAGCGAATTTCTAATATTTATAGTAAAAGTTAAATTATTTGTTAAAATTGAACCAAACGTAATAATTTTATAAATAAAATAAATAATAATCATCAAGACATACATTATATGATTTCTAAGTATTCGTTTATTAAAATTATTATTAAAATAATATACGAAATCAATCAATATAAAATAACAAATAATTAATAAAGCTGTTTCTTTTGCCATTAACGCAATAACAAAAAAGAATAAAGAAACAATTAACTGAATAATTTTATTTTCAAAGTCATATTTAATCCCAAAAAGGACAGAAAGCAACCCAAACAGTGTTGCTAATATATCATGAATTTCGGAAACCCAAAAAACATTTAATTGGTTATTTGGTAAGATTAAAAAAATCAAAGATATATAATAAATTATATTTTCATTACTAATTAATTTCCTTCTATATTGATATTTTAATATACGTAACAAAATATAAGCATTAATAAAATGCAATGTTATATTTAATAAATAATATACTAACGGATAAAAGCCAAATATGTTTTTCGTCAAGTAAATGACAAACACACTAATGGGTCTGAAATATCCTTGCCCTCCATTTAACCAATCACCCAGCGGGAAAGGGGTATTATTTATGTTGATTAGAATATCGAGATCGTCTGAATTAAAGAGTAAATTGTTAGCTAGATATACATAGTACACGAATAGAGATATTGCTGCAAAACAAGAGGTGATTTTTAAGTAATTTTTTTTGATGTACTTGTTAAATATATTCATAAACTAACATATTAGGATACAAAATAGAGAAAATATTAATTTTTAACACTAACTTTATAGAATAATATATCTATTTCTTTGAAAAATAAATTAATTTATTTTCTGAAGGTGAAGCAGAAAATTGATTATAAAAATATTATTGTTTTTTTTCTTTTGATACTTCCTTTTTTAAACTGGGGGATGTTGATAAATATCAATGAGTTGATGATATTGTTTTCCTTTGGAATTTTGTTTTTTTTGTGGATTTCAATCTTCAATAAGCAGTTCGAAATCAGTAAAAAATCTTTATTAATATTTTCATTTTTATTACTGTATATATTATTTCTGAACTATGAATTCCCCTACAATACCAATTTCAAGCCGTTACTGTTTTTTGTCTTATTAGTTTCTTTTTTATTGATAAATCTAAGCATACTTCATTTTTCCCGGATTATTATTTCAGTAATGCTTCTTATCTCCCTCATCGGTATTCTTCAGATGCTTGGAGTAAATTTCCCGATGTGGCACAGCGAAAAACTTGGGTCTGTATTCGGGGTGAGGAATTTTGCAGCGGAATATTTGGTTGCGGTCATTCCGTTTTCGTTATATACAGTATTTACAAAGGAAGAGAATAAATGGTTTAGAATAATATCGAATGTATCGGGATTTCTAACTTTGATTTATTTATTTCTGCTGAGAACAAGAATTGTATATGTTGTAATTGGGATATACGTTATAATCTGGTTTATATTCGTTTTTAAATCAAAAGATTTTTCAAAATTTAAAATAGCTACTTATACTATCCTTGCTTCATTGCTCATAGCAATCTCTCTGAGTTTTCTTACTCTGCCTGGAATGGATTCGGAGCGGGCAGATTTAAACGAAGCTACAAAAAAGTTTACGGATATTATGTATCCGCACAACATAGGCAGATTATATTTCTATGATGCGTGCCTGAATATGTTTCTTGACAATCCTCTTACCGGAGTCGGAACAGGAAATTTCTCGAAATACTACCCGAAGTATCATTGGGAACAGTTTGGAGACAGGGTTGTAGGCTCGGGCTCATTTATCAATCCGCATAACGATTTTCTTGAAGCCCTTGCCGAAAACGGACTTCCCGGATTTTTACTTTTCTCGGCAATATTTTTAATACCTGTTTTTAATCTTTTCAAAAAAATGAAAACCGATAAAATTTATTTTCTTTTCTTCCTGAGCTCTCTTTCAGTAATTATCACAATGCAATTTGCTTTTCCGAAAGATAATATTTCTCTTATGGTTATTTTTTTCTTTTCGGCTGCAATCAGTTTCAAAGATGAAAAGACAACACCACTAAAACCTTTATATTCAAAATTAATTCTAATGCTTCTTATTGTTATATCCGCAAGTATGGTTTACTACAGCTTCATTAGAGTAAAAAGTGAAATGGATTATAAACTTGCAATGCAGTTAAAAGCGGAAGGCAGATATACCGAAATGATTAACACTCTGAATAAAATACCGTTAAATATTTATCCGCTTGACCCGAATAAAACTCCAATCATGTATTTTCTTGGGATTGGATATTTTGAAGAAGGGCAATACCGGCTTGCCTTAGACGCTTTTACTAAAGCAGAAGAAATAATGCCTTTCCTCCCAAACATTATAAGCAATAAAGCCACAACACTTTATGCAATGAACAATTTTACCGAAACCGAAAATGTATTGCTCAAATTAAAAAAAGATTTTCCTTACTACTATGAGCCGCAAATAAACCTGCTTGCACTATATATGAATTCAAACAGAAAATCCGAAGCTGAAATTTTAATAAATGAAATAATTTCTGATTCAACGTCGAAATATGCAAAAAATTACAATCTTTTTCTCCTGATGAGAAAAAATTTAATGAACAAATAAATCGGTTTATTTAAGCTAAAAAATTTCCTATTATTATATAAATAAAAATACTGAATTGAAAAAGATAGTTTTAATTATATTTCTGCTTTTTCCGCCGGTTGCATACTCGCAAAGTCAACTTGTAAACTGCATCCCTGATACAGGCAGACAAAGCTTTTCGTATCCTTTCCGCCTAAATGGAACAGGAACGGAATGGACCGTTTCACCATACTTCGAAATCTATTTCTGGGGAGGCGGTGTTTTTGCGGATAGCGTGAGAGCAATTAACGACAGCGTAATTCTCGCTTGGATTAATGTCGAAGCCAATGCAGATACGGGTTTCAAGACTGTAATACTCGGAGATGCTTTTTTCAACTACGATTCAATTCCCCAGGGATACAAAGTTTTCATTTGGTTCCCCGCAAAACCGAGTTTACTATATCCATTTAACAATTCGCAAAACATAATTCAAAACACAATTATTCTCTGGGACAGTAACAGGACTGTGGATAATTTCAGATTACAATTAGCAAATGACTCGTTATTCACATCTGTAGTTTTTGATACCATAGTTGCCCAGCCTCCTGTGAATATGCGGATTGGAGTTCTTCAACTCGGGCAAAAATATTACTGGCGGGTCAGATCTTCAAATATTCTCGGTTCCGGTCCGTGGTCTGATATCTGGAATTTCAGAATCCGTACGACCGGAATTGAACAAATCGGAACTAACACTCCCGAATCATTTTTCCTTGAACAGAACTTCCCGAATCCGTTTAATCCCGTAACAACAATAAGATTCCAAATCCCCAAAGCCGGAAATGTAACCATAAAAGTTTTTGATATTAACGGAAGAGAAGTCGAAACACTTATAGATAAATATTTGCAGCCGGGATATTATAAAACAAATTTTGCACCCGGCGAAAAAAATCTTAGCAGCGGTGTATATTTCTACACAATGCAATCTGAAGGTTTTTATGTAACAAAAAAAATGGTGGTTTTGAAATAAATGATACCATCTGAGAAAATTAATGAAATCTCACAGGCGAATGATATTGTTGATGTAATTGCTTCTTATGTTGCCGTAAAAAAGCGCGGAAAAAGTTTTTTAGCACTTTGCCCGTTTCATCCTGATAAAAATCCCTCAATGACAATCTCCCCTGAAAAGCAGGTCTATCATTGCTTTTCCTGTAAAGCAGGAGGCAATGTAATAAGCTTTGTTATGGATTACGAAAAAATATCTTTTATAGAAGCAGTCGAAAAACTTGCGGAGCGTGCGGGCATAAAAATTGAGCGAAGCAGAGGAAATGCACCAAGAGAAGATATTTCAAAATTATACGAAATAAATAAAACAGCGGCACAGTATTTTCATAACAATCTCGCTAATATTTCAGGAGGCGAGAAAGAGTTTATTAATTCATACATTGCAAAACGCGGTATTAAGAAAAACTCCTTAACAAAATTCGGACTTGGTTATGCGG
>CALKAJ010000245.1 GCA_937983305.1 uncultured Ignavibacteriota bacterium
TACCGCGACCACCGCGATCTACACTCTTTCCCTACACGACGCTCTTCCGATCTTAAAAATAAAACTGGAAGAAGTTAAATAAAGATGAGTTTAATACAATTTATAAGAGTATTACTTAAGAGAAAATTAGTTTTAATAGCGGTTCCTGTTATTATGGTACTGATAACTTACTATTTAACAAGAAATCTTCCCGAAGTATATAAAGCGGAAGCACAGATAGCAACAGGTATAACCGAAAAATCTCACATTAGTCTTGAAGAATCGAAAAGCAGCGTTCAGATGATAGATATACAACAGCAGTTTAGTAATGTTGTAGAACAGATGAAATCAAAAAAGTTATTGGATGTTTTATCGTATCAGCTGCTGTTACACGACTTACAAGAGCCGAGACCGTTCAGAACTTTAAAAGAAAATTCCGGCAATGAACTTGAAGAAAAGAAGGAAGCAATAATTTCATTGCTGAGAACAAAGATTGATTCAATGAACTCGTTGAATTTGGATAATCCTTTTGAGAAAAAAATATATGACTATACGGTAAAAAAGGGATATGACGATGAATCAATTAAAAAAGCTTTGAAGGTAAACAGAGTAGAAAATTCTGATTTTGTTAAAGTAACTCACGAATCCGAAAATTCATATTTTTCCGCATTTGTAGTAAATAATATGTGCTCTAATTTTATAAAGTATTCGGGAAAGCAAAGTCAGATAAAACGCAGTTACACTGCGGATTTCTTTGCAAGGCTTGCAGAAGAGAAAAAAAAGGATTTAAATGAGAAGGTAGAGATACTGAAGCAATATAAAATCAGGAATAAGGTAATCAATCTTGCACAGCAAACGGAAAATCTTGAAATTCTGAAGAAAGATATTGAGATGATGAGGGAAAAAGTTAATCAAATGATTCCTTCATATACTGAAGCTATAAAGGATATTGATGCGAGGTTAAACGGAGACGAGAGAAATTTTCTTGAAGCTCAAATGAAACCGATTAACAAGAGAATTTCTTCGATAAAAAAAGAACTTAATGAAAACACGGATTTGCTAATAAAGTCCGGAAATAAAGACGAGGAATTAAAACAAAAAATATCGGCACTGAGAAAAGAGCTTGAAAGTCAGATATCGCTTTCTGCCGATGAGTTTATTGTAAACCCAAATGTTCCAAAGCAAGAATTAATTGTAAAAAGAATCAATTACGAACTTGAGCTGGAAATTTCAATTCAGAGCGTAAAATCTATTGATAAAGAACTTGCGAGATTAGACAGAAAATTTGAAACGTTTACACCTCTTGATGCAACTATTCAGGCATACGAAAGGGATGTTCAGGTTGCCGCCGATGCCTATCTTGTGATTTTAAATAAGTTGAATGAAGCAAGCTTTTATACCAACCTTGGCACAAATGTAGAGCAAACACAAACAGCACAACCGGGACCTCCGGAGCCGTCAAAGAAAATGATGCTGATAGTTCTTGCAGGTCTTATAGGTTTCATTTTAACAGTTGTTATGATATTTGTTCTCGAATATCTGGATTTAACAATTAAGACGCCCGAAAAATTTGTAAAAATTACCGGACTCCCGTTGATTGGAGTACTTAACAGAATCAGAAGCGAAAAGCTTGATTTAAAAACAATTTTCAACACAGAATCAGTTAAACCCGAAACAGATATTTTTAAACGGCTGTTGAGAACTCTCAGACACGAGGTCGAAGAAAAAATGAGAGAAAATAAAGTACTTCTTTTTACAAGTACCGGACAGGGAGACGGGAAAACGCTCGGAATAATCAGTCTTGCATTTTCACTCGGAATATCGGGAAAAAAAGTTTTAATACTTGATACAAATTATTCAAATAATTCGATATCAAGAATATTTATGGCAAAACCCGCACTTGAAGATTTTTTAAAATCGAAAATCAAATATGAAGAGGCGGTAACTGAGACGTCTGTTGAAAATGTAAAATTAATCGGATGCCGCGGCGGTAAGTATTCTCCGAATGAAGTTATGGAAAATACGGCAACAAAAGAAAAGATAATGGAAATCAGCGGCAACTTTGACCTTATATTTCTTGAAGGTGATAACCTGAATACAAATTCAGGAGCGAAGGAATTAACATTTACTGCAGATAAGGTGACAGCGATATTTTCTGCGGATAAAGTTATTGAGCAGGCAGACAGAAATTCAATTGATTATTTAAAGGAATTAAAAGATAAATATATAGGCAGTATTCTAAACAGAGTAGAGCTTGAAAACCTCGAAAATTTATTCGGCGAAGTTGAGAAAAAAAGAGGTTTTTTCAGAAAATTTATAAAGCGATTATTAAAAAGGAATCTAACCAAGAAGAGAAAAGACAACTCTAATTTGATGAAATCTTAAAAGAGAAAAAATGCCATCTGACATTTTAAACATACTATTCAAAATATTTTTAGTGATTCAGGCATTTATTGGATTTTTTCTCATCCTTCCTTGCATCGAAAATTTTTTATCCTTTTTTATTTTCAGGAAAAAACCTGTCTATGACAATAAAAACGAAACAGATTTCGGGTGTGTAATTACGGGTTATAAAGAAGTTGAAATTATCATACCGCTTGTTGACTCGCTTATAAAACAAAATTACTCAAACTACAGAATATATGTTGTCGCAGATAACTGCAGCGAAGAAGAGGTTAAGAAACTGAAGTTTTCAGACGAAAAAGTTGAAGTGCTAATACCTTCGCCTTTTCTGAATTCTAAGGTCAAAGCAATTAAATATGCTATTAAGAATTTTAAAAGAGCTCATAAATTTACAGTAATATTTGATCCTGATAATCTCGCCCATCCAAAATTTCTTTCGATAATTAACGGCTTTGTTCTTCAGGGATATAAGGCTGTTCAGGGTAGAAGGGTTGCAAAAAATCTTGATTCTCTGCACTCGTGCCTTGATGCACTTGGCGAGATTTATTACAATAAAATAGTCAGGGAAAATCTGTACCTGCTTGGCTCTTCCGGTAGATCGGAAGAGCGTCGTGTAGGGAAAGAGTGTAGATCTCGGTGGTCG
>CALKAJ010000246.1 GCA_937983305.1 uncultured Ignavibacteriota bacterium
GTTATGTATATATCGGCGGCATACAGGTATTCCATAAGGAGTTCTTCGGGTACAAAATTTTTGTAGAAATAAACATAATTTTCAAGTTCGTATTCTTTAACAAGCCGCAAAAGGTATTCGCGGTATTCCTCGCCGTTCCGGCTTAATACTTTCGGATGTGTATTTCCAAGAATTATATAGAGAATGTTTTTATGCTTTTCCACAACTTTTGGCAAGGCTTTGATAACAGTTTCAATTCCTTTATTTCTGCTTAAAAGTCCAAATGTAAAAAGTGCAGTCTTGTTGTTGAAATTAAATTTTTCCCGTGCAGTATCTCTGTGAAACACTTTTCCGACAGGAACGCCGTGTTCAATTATCTCAATTTTATTTTCCGGAATATTATAAATCTCAATAAGAAACTTTACTGCTTTTTTGCTCATAACAATAATTTTATAAGCTTTTTTGCTGAGCTCCTGAACAATTACTTTTTGAATATGCGTAGGGTCGCTGACTACTGTATGAAAAGTAACAATCAACGGGATTTCAATTCTGCTGATAAGAGAAAGTATATAAACTCCGCTTTCTCCTCCGAAAATCCCGAATTCGTGCTCTAAGACACAAACATCAGCCTTGTTATAATTTATAAACTTTGCGGCACTGACATAATCCCGCTGGATATTTTGATTAACAACAAAAGAAACTTCCATCGGATAGTTATATGCCTGCTCATTGTCCGAAACGGCAATAACATATAGATTTGGAAATAAATTATTGTAACCGAAATTTTCAGAAATGGATTTAATTAAATTATGAGTGAAAGTCCCTATTCCGCATTTTTGCGGAGGATATGTACCTATAAATGCGAATTTCATAG
Source organism: uncultured Ignavibacteriota bacterium (assembly GCA_937983305.1). Classification (GTDB taxonomy): domain Bacteria; phylum Bacteroidota; class Ignavibacteria; order Tepidaquicellales; family Tepidaquicellaceae; genus DSSM01. The sequence continues at coordinate 854 of CALKAJ010000246.1, forward strand.
TAATTAAAATTAAAATTTGCTAAAAATTAAACTAAGGAAACAAGCCCTTAATAACAAGTTTAATAAAAAATTCAGTTATTATTAAAGGAAATGAAGCAAATAATAATATATATTTTATCTTATAATATCTATAGCCTGTTTGGATTAAAAAAGGAGTAGTTCTTTTTTCAATCCTTTGGGTTATAGTTTAACCGGATTAAATATTGTAGCTTAACTTATTATTCAATATAAACTTAAATTATTAGAAGAGGACAAAAATGGATGTCTTAACAGTGCTGATAACATTAGTAGTAGCAGGATTTGTTTTATGGTTGGTAAATCGAATACCTATGCAGGCAACAGTAAAAAATATTATCAATGGTATAGTAGTAATATTGATTTTGATATGGCTCTTGAAAATTTTCGGTTTGTGGGCTTATTTATCAAATATGAAAATTTAAAATTTTTTATGATTTGATTTTCAAATTTTCGCACATAAAATGAAAAACCCACTATTTGAGTGGGTTTGCGTCGGGATTATCCCGATGAAATCGGGACGACCTCTTCGAGATAAATAAAAAACCCTCCATTTAGGAGGGTTTGTCGGGATGACTGGATTCGAACCAGCGACCTCTTCGTCCCGAACGAAGCGCGCTACCGGGCTACGCTACATCCCGAATTACTTATTTAGTGCAAAATAATGCTTTTAAGTTAAAAATTTAAGTCATATTTTCATATTTTATTTTACAATCATCAAAATCAAAACACGCCTTAAAGCGGTCTAAATTTACCTAAATGAACCTGCATCAGCATAACTTTAGCATAACTTATTAACTTCCTTTTCATTAAGAATATCAAGCAAAATATACATCTCCTTATCATTAGTTTTATATAATGGAGTGTAAAAAAATTTATAATGCTCTTTATCAATTTTGGAATTTTGAATTCTTTCTTGTAAATCAAACCGATTAAATCCTTGCTCTTTTACTAAATCATTAAATATTGTATATAAATTTTCAGGGCGTTTCGGTATTATAATATCGATATCTATCGAAAGTCTTTTTGCAGAACCAAATCGCAACATTAATGCAGTACCACCTTTAAATACGAAGTCTAACTTCTGTTTTACTAAACCTTCTAAGAGTAATAATGCATGAATAACTCTATCCACAAGAATTTTATCAGCATTATTATTGTTCTTTGATGCCTGGTCAACCCAGTCAAGCGTTAAATTTGTTTTATTTATCATGACCTATAAAATGGCAGCAAATTAAGTTTGCTGCCGAAATTTAGAAACCGAGTTTAAAAAAATATTTAGATTTTCTTTCATTCGTCTTCGGTCAGCATAACGTAACATTCGATTTTCGTTTATAGTATATTTATCATAAGCGGATTTAAAAATATTAACCATTTCAGACCCTTGTTGAGCAGAAAAAATTATATTATCACAAAATACATCTACAAGAATTTTTTCTATTGTTACTGTATTAACACCATTTACATTTTGAGTTGGAGCTTCCGTAACTAATGATTTAATAATAATTGGTTCTTTATCGTCCGGAAAATATTTATCAATAATTTCTTCAGTCGGTTCGAGAAATACAGAGTATTTCTTTTCTTTTAAATTAAAAAAGACAGATTCAATTGAACTTCTTTCGGCTTCGATAAGGAAATTAAACTTACCGGGTTGATGAACCATAAATTCATTGAAAAGAGAGGTTTGCCAAAAACAAAAAGTTATAAAAGGAAATTGACGCTTAAGTATGGTATTAAATAACTTAATCCGTTTAGTAACTTCAGGTATATAAATATTTGTTTTACTTATATTGAATTTTCCAACTCCTATTCTATTTACTATTCCCATCCTTATAAGGTTATATACTCTCCAATTGATTGTAGCGGCTTTAACATTAGGTTCAAAGATTTTATAAAACTCTAAAATATCATTTGTAGTAAATAGAGTTTTGTTCCTAAAATAATGAGTTAATTTTTCAATATTATATTTTTCTGATGCGATTGGGTTTTCCTTTCATACAAATATAATAATTCTAAATTATGGCAGCAAACCCAAAATGCTGCCGTAATTTAGTAAATGATCTTTCCCCTCATTACATGAACAAACAAAAATTGTAAATTTCCTTACTGCTATCGAGGAGAAGTTAAATCTTGTAATTGAGCAGATAGAGAAAACAGAGATTTGGAAATAAGGACTTTTACAAAAGATGTTTTGCTGATATTATTAATCTGTAAGCGTTTCTTGCCAAATTGTCTGTATTGCAAGTATTTTTTACTAACTGTAAGTATTTTTTCCCATTTATTTAGCTATTTATATTTACAAAAGACGAAAATATGCGTTTTTTGCTAAATTGTTAGCATAGTAAGTATATTTTACCAATAATAAGTATTTTTTTCAAGTTTTATAATATTTATATTTGCAAAAGGAAAAGTAATCGCTTTTTGCCAAATGGTATAAATTGTAAGCATTTTTTACTAAAAGTAAGTATTTTTTCTTTTAATTACAAAAACTAATTTTTGAAAAAGGAATGGAAGAGTATATTATATCGAAGAAAATATCAGTATTTAAGGGAAGAACAGCTCCTGAAGAATCTATCTTAGTTGGGTATGGAGCAATCATAGAAAAATACCAGCTACTGATGCCAATACCAAGAATACTGACGCTCATAAGTTTGGTTAAGAAAAATTATGAAAAACCAGATTGGAAAGTTTTCTCATTAAGTTATAAACCAAAAGATACGTTATATGGTCATTTAGTTTTTGCTTTGAAGTATGAGGGTATTAATTTATTATTTTTCAAAAAACTATTTGAAAAGATAAGATATGAGAAAGTTGAGGAATGGATTAAAGAAGAACCATTCAGCCAATACAGTCGCAAAATATGGTTTCTTTATGAATGGCTTACACAAAAGCAACTTAAGGTTCCAGATGTTAAAGAAGGAAATTACTTTCCACTAATAGATGAAAAACTACAATATGCATCTCCAAAAGCGATAAATTCAAGCAGGCACAGAATTAAGAATAACCTGCCGGGAACGGTTGATTTTTGTCCGCTTATTCACAAAACACCAAAACTGGAAAAATACATAGAAGAAAATCTTTCAAAGAAAACTTCCGATGTAATAAGCGGAGTGCATAGAGATATACTATTAAGAACTTCTGCATTTTTATTGCTTAAGGATTCTAAGGCATCATTTAGTATTGAAGGAGAAACCCCGGTTCATAACAGGGCTGTTCGCTGGGGAAAAGCAATCGGACAGGCCGGCAGTAAACCATTAAGTAAAGATGAATTATTAAGACTTCAACAGATAGTAATTGAGAACAGCAGGTTTGTGGATATGGGATACAGAACTGAAGGAGGGTTTGTTGGTGACCACGACAGAGTTTCAGGTGAACCTATACCGGAACATATTTCTGCACGCTGGCAGGATATTGAGAAACTGATGTCAGGGCTTATAGATGCAGCAAACAAAATGGAGAAGGATGAATTTTACCCTGTACTAACTGCTGCAATAATTGCATTTGGATTTGTGTTTATTCATCCATTTGCTGATGGGAATGGAAGGCTGCACCGCTATTTAATTCATCATTTGTTGTCTGTGATGAAATTTGCACCGCAGGGAATAATTTTTCCTGTATCGGCAGCAATCTTAGAAAGGATAGATGATTACAGAAAAGTATTGGAAAGTTATTCACATCCGCTTCTTGATTTAATTGAATGGAAGAAAACAGATAAGAACAACGTAGAAGTGACAAATGAAACAATAGATTTTTACAGATATTTTGATGCCACAACTCAAGCTGAGTTTTTGTATGAATGCGTGAAATACACAGTTGAAAAAATAATTCCCGATGAAGTAGCATATTTACAAAACTTTGACAAGATGAAAATTTGGTTAGACAATAAATATCAAATGCCGGATAGAATGATTGCTATGCTGATAAGGTTTTTAGACCAGAACAAAGGTGTTTTTTCCAATAGGGCTAAAGAAAAAGAGTTCTCAAAATTAACTGATAAAGAAGCAATAGAAATTGAAGATAAATATAAAGAAATTTTTGGAATAAATGACTAAACAACCTGAACAAATATTAGAGGACATCTCAAAACAAATATGAAAAATAAATCCTTTGTTCTGTAAGGTTCAGGTTATTAACCTCAATTTTTTTATAAACGCTGTGCCTGTGAAAAAAAAGATATTCTGCGCCCGCTCCCGCATTGCCGAAAACCCTGACAAAAATTTTTGGATTAAAAACACCCAGTGTATGCTCTCCGGGTATTCCGTCAATGGACTTCATATAATAAAATTTATATTCCAATTGTAAACTTACCGGACCTACTTCCAGAATTCCCTCTGTCAATATTTTGTTCCCAATCAGAAAATCGTAATCTCTGTATTCCCCTTCTCTGTTTATAGAATTCAATGCAGATAAAATTATAAAATTATTATGGAAATTTCCTGATATATTTATAAAGTTATTTACCGGAATATTTAATATTAATCCCAATCCGGCGCTTTGCGAACCAAGATTATAAACCGAATTGTAATAATAATCAAAGTCCTGAAACAACCCTAATATCAGCACTTTATCTTTAATGCTCAGCAAATTTCTTCCGTATAACAAGCCGTAAACATCAACCCAGGACGAAGGTATATCGCCGCTTTGGGAATCCATCCCAATTTTTAACCGGAATACTTCAAACGGTTTAAACTCTTTACTCCGTAAATTTTTTTGATAAATCAAATTTATCTCGGCAAGTAAATTATCTTTCTCATAACTTACTTTTTTATTTGGATTAATCCCTGAATACCCAAGCGAAAATCTACCGCTTACCGGAAATACCTCATTTACATTCTTTGGCGTTTTCCTTTTCATATCACCTCTCAATAGCCTGTTAAAACCCCGCACAGGATTAATTATCGAGCCGAGTATTTCGCGGGATATTCTTTCAAATCCTGTCTTACTCTCATCAAACAGCAGCGATGATAATTTATATGTAATTTCTCCAAGCATTACTCCGCCAAGCGTTGTATTTATTAAATCATTTGTCTGAGGAGGGTCGGTTTCCATAAAAAATTCCCACATAAGACTGCCTCCAAAAGTAAACGGAATTGATTCTACAAACGAATACCCGTTGCTTCTTGCCGAATTAAAATACAAATTTCCGTGATACGGATGGGCGAACTGATTAACAGTAAAGATATCATTGTCCCAGCTAAATCCCTGCTTAAAGTTTTCGCCAATCGAACTGAATGAAATCCTTGCAAACGGCTCATTGGTTATATATCTGTTAAATGCTCCAAGCCCGCAATTTATGCCAACTATTTCTGAAATAGGAATAATAACTCCCGACTTAAAAAAATATTCTTTCAACTCCGGATGATACAATGATGTATCAACCTTAAACGTTAGACTATCTTTGTGTTGTGAATAAATTTTGCCGGACAACATCAACAGCAAAGTCAAAAAAGTGATAAATTTTTTCATTCTATAAAGCAAAAATAATATATTACTACGACAAAACAAATTGTTATTTGGTTTAAGATTATCAAATTTACATTGAATTTGATATAAATAATAAATAAAATTACTCAAATTAAACTTACGTCTATGAAGAAATTTATTCTTACAATTTTTGTTATGCTGTTTATTACAGCGGGAAATCTTTTTTCCCAAACCGGCTGGTATTCCCTCAGCACCGGCTCTTCTTCTTATCTTACAAGTTTGTTTTTTGTTGATGAAAACACAGGATACATCGGAGGGAATAACGGCTTCCTTTCAAAGACCACTAACGGCGGAGCTAACTGGACTACGCTCACAAGCGGCATTGCTTCAGGTTTTATCAGAAGCATTTATTTTTCAGATATTAATACAGGATACATCTGCGGTGATAACGGAGCAATCCGCAAAACCACAAACGGCGGAGTTAACTGGACTTTGTTAAATACCGGTGCGGCAGGTACTTTTTACGGACTCTCGTGTGCGGGAAGTAATTTAATTGTCGCAAGTAATAATGACGGAAAAATTTATCGCTCAACAGATGGCGGCTTAAACTTCACAAGTCAGCAGTTACAGGCAACGAGTTTACTCACGGTTGAAATGACTTCCGCAAACACCGGATTTACTGCAGGACAGGGCGGAGGACTATTTAAAACCACTGACGGCGGCAACATCTGGACGGCAGTTAATTCTTTCACCACAAATAATATCTGGGATATATCTTTTAAAAATGAAAATCTCGGATGGTTTAATGCATATTACGGAACAATAAGAAAGACACTTGACGGAGGAATTAATATGATTCCCAATTTTGGTTTCAATCAAAATTTTGAAGGTATCTCAACTGTTAATAAAATGATTTGTTACCAGTGCGGATTAAGCGGATTGATTATGAAAACAACTGACGGCGGAAACCATTGGTTCAGACAGGAATCAGGAACAACTACAGGTCTCAACGAAATTCAAATGTTAAATGCAAATACAGGATATATAGTTACAAGTTCCGGCAATGTATTTAAAACCACTGACGGCGGAGGGCAATCTCAGTTTTTGAAAATACTCAGACCTGCTCCAACCGAAATGTACAGAGCAGGATTTACTCCTGTAGAAATAGAATGGACTTCAAATAATGTTCAGAATGTTTCAATAGAATATTCAACCAATAACGGAATCTCGTGGCAGTTTCTTTCCACATCATATCCGGCGGATAGTTTTAAATATACCTGGAACACGGGGTATAGCATATCGGGATTAAATTCCAGAATCAGAATTAAAGATGCAGGCTCATCATTGCAGGATACAAGCGGCAGTTTCAGAATTGCAAATAACATTTTATTTCTTTTCAAAGAGCCGGAAGCTTTATATTTAAAATTTAACAGAGGAAGCAGTACAACTCCAAATTATGCAATCCCCGGATTTGGTAATCCTTTTGCCTACGTTGAAGGACATACACTTGCAAGCGGCGGTATGTATGACAGCGCTTTGCTTGGCGGCGGTAATTCAGGGGCAACATATAAAGTACTCGACTCGGCATCGCTTTACTTACCTTCAAGCGGCTGGACTATAGGATTCTGGGTAAGCAATATTTCTCTTGGCAGTAATCCAAATAATCCGGTTTATCTCTTCGGTGAATCAACATCAACATTCCGAATTTATTACGGAGGCAGCGGCGGCTTAGGAACTACAGATACTGCAATTATGGTACGGAAAACCGGAGCCGCAGATGTAAGAATCCCTGTAATAAAAGGAATAACTTATTACATACATATTGTCTGGGATGCGGTGTCATCTTCGATAAAGGTTTATACATTCGGAACACTTAAACATACTGTTCCGCAAAGCACACCTTATGTCGTTGTAGGAAATGGTCCTGTCAGTATCGGAGCGTATTCAACTGTATCCTCATCGTTATCGAGCGGCATGAAGCTTGATGATTTT
>CALKAJ010000247.1 GCA_937983305.1 uncultured Ignavibacteriota bacterium
AAAAAGAAATAAAAATCTTTGCAGTTCAGCACTTTTAGATCCCTCTTTAATTTTTGTATCATATATTAAATCAATAATCTCAACAAGTGTTGCCCAATTATGTTGTTTCGTTGTTCTAATTTGTACTTCAACTTTTTTAGCCTGAAGTTTGTCCTGGATATAAATATGTAGAGACCTATAACCATCTTGTTTTGGTTTGGAAACATGATCATTAATTTTGCATTCTCCGAATTCCTTAATTAAAGTATCTTTAAGCTTATAAATTATGGATTCATCATCAGAATTTAAAATACATCGACAACCTGCGATATCCCACATTCTGCTTAAAGGCATTTTTCCTTCGGGGTTGGCTTTAAATCGATTGAGCTTTCTAATGATAGTATCGATTCTTTTTATTCGAAAAGTTACAATTGCTTCTCTGTCAACTTTAATAGCAAAACTTCTTAAAATTATAAAAACTCTGGATAAAGGATCTTTATATGACTTCCTAAATTCTTGCAACATGTCTAAGTCCTTAATAGATGGTTTCTCACTAACCATTATTCTATCTCCTAGTCTATCTATTTCCCCATTAGTCATAAGCTTGTCATTAGTGTTGTTTTTATTTCATATTCCAATATTATTCTACCGTCGCCAACTTCGAAAGCAACAATTCTTTTAGTTCCGTTAGCTTTTGGTTTTCCGTTCTCTTTAAGAAAACATTATCAATTATCTTAATGATGTTTTCTTGAACACTAAGGATAAATGATATAGAAGGGGCTTCAAAATTATAATCTTCAATTGCATCCTTAGTAATCATTCCAACAGTTGTTCCTTTTGTATGTAGTTTGATGTGTTCCTGATAGCTTTGGGATTTCAAAATCTGATAGATTATTTCGTTGCTCAACTTAGATTTATTTGCTACCCTGTACAAGTTGGATGCGATTACCATTTTCTTGCCTTCTAAATTTGGTGGAATCATTGCGGGACAACCTAAAATTGGTAAATTCTCTGATTGCTGTCGAGTAGCGATTATAATATCCTTTGGATTCACGAAATGTTGGTCAGGAACATTATCAGAATACAATCTCATTCCTTCTTCAACAAATCTATCTACGAATGACACGCAGCCCATTCCGAGTAAATACGTTTCGCCCCTTCCTAAATCTTCACTATTGTATGAAAAACCACCCTTTATTTCTATCAAGTCACCAAGACGATGGCTTTCAATTTCTTCTCTATAGCCCAAATAAGAATTATAAATCGCCTGTGCGGTTTCTTCGAGTTTTTGTATCAGTTGCTGGTTAAGGGCTATGCGGTTTTGTATGGTGTTGTATTCTTTTACTATTTCGCGTTGTTTATCGGGGTGTGGAATGGGTAATTCAACTTCTGTCATTTGTTCCCACTCAAAAAATTCGTGGGCACTGCCATGACTTTTAAATCGTGCATATCTGTCAAACTCTGGTCTTCGAAACCACATCATCAAATATTCAGAGTTCAATACATTTTCGTCCTTGCTTCTGAAAATTCGGTATGATGGTGAAACTATACAATCATAGGATTGTCTTAAAGCAATGGAAATTTTATCACCATTTCTTGTAGTGGCTCTATTGTAAGCAAATTGTCCCTTTCTAACTATTCTGTAAGTAGCCAAATCAATTCCTATGGTATTGGTGTGTGAATTTTGAAAGTATTTATTATTGCTTATACCCAGCAATTCTTCTACTTCCATTCCATCATTCAACTGATTGATGGGTTCAATATATGCCCCGAGTTTTTTATAGTTTGATTTCATAACCCAACTCTTTAAACACGGTTAACAACTCGTTTTTTGAAGCAGTTTCGGCTTTCAACAGTTTGGCAAACTCACTTTGCAGACTTTGCATTTTTTCGTCAAAGTCGATATTCTCATCCCGGTTTACAAACTCAATATATTTGCTTGGAACAAGCGAGAAGTCTTTCTTCTCAACTTCATCAAATTTTGCTGAATAACAGAATTCTGGGATATTTTCAATTTCGGATTGTTGCCATTTATGAAATGTAGCTGTAATGTGCTGTATGTTTTCATCAGAAAACTGAACAAACTTTTTCTCAAACGGTATTCCCGATTTTCTCAAATCGAAAAATAATATTTCGTTTTCACGATTTCTAAAATGTCGCTTTTCGCTTCCAACAACTCTAACTTGATCTTTCTTGTTTTTATTGATAATCCAAAGCGAAACACTTATGTCGGTGGTATAAAACATTGAACTTGGGAAAATCAGAATGGCTTCCACCAGATTATTTTCAACGAGCTTACGGCGTATCTTGTATTCTTCGCCGCCACCACTCAAAGCGCCGTTGGCCAGAATGAAACCGGCAATACCATTTTCCGAAAGTTTTGAAACCATGTTCAAAATCCATCCATAGTTGGCATTGCTTTTGGGCGGCACTTCATAACCCCGCCAACGTGGGTCGTCAATCAATTCATTTTCGCCCCGCCAGTCTTTCTGGTTGAAAGGCGGATTTGCCATAATAAAATCAGCTTTTAGGTCTTTGTGCTGGTCTTCCAAAAAAGTATTGGCTGCTTTTTCGCCCAAATTACCTGAAATACCACGAATGGCAAGGTTCATCTTTGCCAGTTTGTAAGTGGTGTTGGTGTATTCCTGTCCGTAAATGGAAACTTCTTTTTTATTTCCGTGGTGTGCTTCGATAAACTTAACCGATTGCACAAACATACCGCCCGAACCACAGGCAGGGTCATAAATGATGCCTTTGTAAGGTTCGATCATCTCAGCAATCAGGTTAACGATGGACTTGGGCGTATAGAATTCACCTTTGCCCTTGCCTTCTGCCAAAGCAAATTTAGAAAGAAAATACTCATACACCTTGCCCACTACATCGTGTTTGGGGTCTTTGGTGGTGTCTATATCGTTGATGGTATCGAGCAGCGACGCCAGTTTGGTCACATCCAGTCCCAGGCGCGAGAAGTAGTTGTCGGGCAAAGCACCTTTCAGGGCTTTGTTGTTCTTCTCAATGGTGTGCAGGGCCGTGTCAATGAGCAGGGCAATGTCGTTTTGTTTCGATTTTTTGATCAGGTAGCTCCAGCGGCTGGGCTCTTCCAGGAAGAACACATTGTGCATCTGGTAGAAATCGGGTATTTCTACATATTTTTCCTTGCCTTCGGCGATGAGTTTTTTCCTGTGTACCTCAAATTTGTCGCTTGCAAACTTCAGAAAAATCAGTCCCAAAACAACATGTTTGTATTCGGCCGGTTCAACGCTACCTCGCAGCTTGTTCGCTGCATCCCATAGGATTACCTCAATTGCTTTTTCTTTCGTCTCCTTTTTCTGCTTCGCCATATTTCGTTCGATGGGTTTATTTTTTTCAATCTGCTAAGTTAGGGATTATTGGGATATGGGGGGTGAGTGTGGAATGAGAGTGGAATTGTTTTATTTCTTTTGAACTGTCGTTCAACATTTTCTTCCTTCATTCTGGATAACAACAGGGAAATGCTTCCAATTACCATAACAAAAATCCGCCTATGGGGGTTCGTCCAACCGGGAGTTCATGCTGGGTCGTGCCGATTAGATGAACTCCTGATTATTGGCGGTAGTTATTTAAGTCTTACTAATGGGTGGTTAAGTCCATTTACTTCATTTTTGATTACTTCGTATTTGTCAATGTTGTCAAATAATTGTGTTAATGTTTTAAATCCAAATGTTCTTGGGTCAAAACTAGGGTCTATTTTTCTTAATGACAATCCAATCTTTGATATAAATGCTTCTTCATTGTCATTTATTGAAATATCAAAGGCTTTATCAACAATTGTCAAGTCAATTTCATGTTTATGTGATTCTGTTTTAGGTATAATCGTTTTACTTGTCTTTTTAGTTTTGCTTTTAGTTTCTTCTAATATTTCAGTCACTTGCGATAAGTTTTCACTAAAGGTAAATACTTCGCAAGAGTTTACAAATGCGATTGGAGTAATTTTCCTCCCGATTCCCATTACAAATAAACCTTCTTCTCTAATTCTTTTTGCTAGTCCCGTATAATCACTGTCGCTTGAAACAATACAAAATCCTTCTACGCTTTTACTGTGCAAAATATCCATAGCGTCAATGATTAAAGAACTGTCAGTTGAGTTTTTGCCTGTTGTATATGAAAATTTCTGAATAGGGCTTAATGAAAATTGATTCAATATGTCTTTCCAACTGTTCATTTGAGGAATTGTCCAATCACCGTAAACACGTCTAATAGTAACTTTTCCATATTTAGAAACTTCTTCTATTGTTTCTTTAATGAGTTTTGCTTGTGCATTATCACCGTCAATAAGAACGGCAATATTAAATTTGGTTTCCATAGTTATTTTTTTGTTAGTTCATCCATTGTTATTGTAATTTCTTTTGTTACCCCTGTTTTACTTGCAGTATCACCTGTGTAACAATTAATTACTATAAAATAAAAAGTTTTATTGTCAAAATTAAAAGAAGGTGGAAAAACTTTCGTGCTATCTCCAAATTTAAAATTGATTACCAAATTATCAATATTGAATATTGCTAAATATCCAACATCTTTATTATAGTCGTTTGCATATTTGACAATTTGGGTAAAACCTTCTTTGATTCTATCTTTTCCGTAACCTTTATCTTTATCTACTATTTTTATTTCGATTATTAAAGGGTCTTCGGTTTCAATTTCGCCAACGATGTCTGCTCTACCCGAAGCAGAAGAAGGAGTTGAAAATGGATAATCAATTCCTTGGTCAAAAAGAAAAATTCTTAAATCATCTTCAAATATTTTTTCGTAATTCTTAGTGGCTGTCTTGTATTGAGATAAAAGTTCGACTTTTGTAAACCATTCAGTTCGTCTTTTATATTTTTCTAATAAAAATATTGTTGAATTTGATTTGTCAAGTTTGTCGTGTAAATAATAAGTGATTGGTGAAATGAACTCTTCTATGATACCATTCTTAGTGTATTCAAAGTCCCGTCTTTGAAATGTCGTATAGTGATGAATTTCATAGGTTGAATATTTAGTGAAAAAATGTTTTAAAATTTGGTAGCAAAAAGCTGCTTGGTCTACCTCTGATTCATAACCAAATTGATTACCGTTGCCTATGTTCTCAATATATTCGTCTAATTGTTGAGTCGTCAAGGGAAAATCATTCTTGGCATCATTTATTAAACCTAATAATTGGCTATTTTTATCAATATTTTGAAAAAAGTATTTTAGTTGATGACCGAATTGTTGATAAGTAGCCCGATATAGTCTTGACTTCCATTCTTGCAAATTAGTCCTTAAGTTATGATTTGCGTAATTCATTTACCAAAGTTTTTTAAATAAGTTTTCTAAGTCTTTAAGTGATTTATTTATTTTTTCGTCTCCTTGATGTGAAGAAGATTCATTGTCTATTAACTTAATCGAATTTTTGCAATTATGACAATAAACAGTTCTTTCTGTTTTTACGTCAACAAGTTGTGCTGTTTCTATGTAACCACATTTTGGGCAGTTAAAGTCAATCCAAGTGTTGTTTAAGTCTAGCATTGTCGTGTTTGTATTATTCTGACTAACGATATTCTAACATATTGATATTGTGTAATTTATATTTTAATAATTTGCAGATCATCAACAGTAATAGCAAATTTAGTGATTTGTTTTTGAATGCGCTTGACATTCCGGGTTTTCTTAATGGTTTAACATCAGCTTCCAATTTCCATAACCAAAATTACATACATGGGGGTTCGTCCAACCGGGAGTTCATGCTGGGTCGTTCCGTCCACATGAACTCCTAATTATTGTGTGCCGTATTTATAAATCCATTATGTTTTCAGCTCTTATTATTTCGATATTTGGGTTGATGTGATTAACCAATTCTCTAACAAATCCAAAATCTTGTGTACTCATCGCTCTGCCAGTAATTATTGTCCTCACATTAACATCAATGAAGTGTTTATCTCTAATAAAAGCTCTTTCCTCTTCTTCATAATTCCATACTTCTAATTTATGACTTAATATTTCCATAGCTGTTTGCTCTGAAAAATCTTGTTGTCTAATTGAAGCAATTCCATCATATTGAATCGGTCTTACTGAGTATTGATTTCTGTCAATTTCAACTCCGATTGCAACCCCTCGTTGTCCATTTGTATAATGTGACCACATCAATTCATTTTTGTTCACCCTTGAAAGCGAACAAATGCGTAATTCACCTTTTTCTTGAAGTAACTTATCACGAACACCTTTAGACAGCTCACCACGCTGATAATAATATTGCCCTTCCATTGGGTCATTCAAGTCTTTATACTTTGCTGCATAAAGTCTATTTTTCATTATAATATCAACGAAATTTTTAAAGTTATCCAAACTTCGGTATTTATAAAGCAATCCGTTTTCCATTAAACCTTTCTTTTATAAAATTTCACATCTCTGCTGCCGAATCTTCCACGACCATGTCCAAAATACATTGCTCCAGCAAAATAAATAGTTGCAATTGTGCTTAAAACAACTAAATAATCAAGATTCTCAAATCCACTCCATTTAAAAGATAAGTGCTCAACAAAATATTGAATCCCAAGAATAATCCATATTACAGCAAAAAATCTGCTTACAATATCATTAATTTTAGATACTGAATAAGTCCTTTTTGCAGTTACAATTTTATATAATGGTCCAGTAATTTTATCCTCAAGCATATCTACATGATTTTCCCAATGTCTTTGCCACGTTTTACTCCCAATATTAATAAAGACCCAAGCTAGAGCAGAAATTAGTCCAATGCACACAACAAAATATAATACTTGAGGAGTTTTATCGTAAGCATCTGAAGAGAAAACGGCAAAATACCCAGCAAATGAAGCTACTTGAAAAGCCCAAAAATAATTTGCTCGTTTCCAATAATTCTCAATCTCAAAATTTTTAGCTTCCCAAGCCTTTGCATAGGTTTCCTTTAATTTCTCTTCGCTTGCCGAATTTATAAAAGTTTGTATATACTCGTTTTCGGGAAAGTCTCGTAAATCTGACTTTTTACTATTATAGAAAAATGTCCCTATACTTTTTATTAATTCCCACATTTTCATTTATTCAGTTTAGTTTCAATTTCTCACTCTGCCGTTATGTGGCACACAACTACTTGCTAAACGCACCCCAATGGCATTTATCTCCACTTTGTCCAAACTTTCGCCTGAAATCATTCGATTGATCTTTAGATGATTAGTAAGTTGTATATGAAGAGGTCTTTTCATGGATTGTTGTCTGACATTCCAAAATTAATTGCTTTTTCTTCAGCTGCAACATCCTGTCTTAAATTTTTATGAGATCGCCCGGGCTCATATCTTTGAAAGGTACATTTGCTAACATGAGTGTATATCTTGGTGGTTTTTGAGCTGGTTTTAGAAAGCGAAAGTTTCAGGGTTTAGAGCTGATGAAGCGTGATTTTGGCTCTATGCTATTGCCTTTTGGCAAATGGAGTCATAGATTCTGAGCCAATTAATCTCACGCCAAGCCGCAAGGACGCAAAGTGTAATTTCTGACCTCTGACCACTGATCTCTGACCTCTGTTCTCTGACTTCCGACATAGCTTCTGGCAAAACGATTCGTCCTTCTTGCAAAAAGGGGCTTTTGGCTTTTTGCTCTTGGTAAAATGAGGTCATTGATGACGACAATCAAAATCTCACGCAAGCCGCAAGGACGCAAAGAAGAAAAGATTCTAACATTCTGGGAATGTGCTCATCGAAGCACACCCCATCACCCATCACGCATCACGCATCACCCGCACCGGGTTGGGAGCGCAGGCTGTGGGATGAACGGGGAGCGTGCGCCCGGGGTGAATCGGCAAACAGCTGGAAATCTTGCAAGGCAGCGCCGCCCTCAAAGCGGCGCTGTTTGTAAAGTACAATGCGACTCAAATCCTGACCAAAGAAAGATTGCTCTGCCAAACCCAGCCGAAGCAAGATGGTAAAGCATTGTGCTTTACAGGACCTTGCATAGATTTCCGCTGTCATCCGATCACTCTTCACTCTTAACCCACCTGATCTCAGGTCACCCGTGACCCGTCACCCGTCACTTTGTTGATCTTTGGTACTTTCTATCAAGAGAAAGTACAAGAAAAAGGAAGGAGCTGATAATCACGATTGATTTAAATATTTATAAGCTGTGCGACCCCTCCGGGGTCGGAAAACCCTCAACGAATTATTTTCTATAAACATGCGACCCCTCCCGGGTCGGAAGTTCTATGCATTAGCATCTAAATACACTCCTGTTCAACCCATTACGCATCACGCATCACGCATCACCCATTACCCATTACGCATCACGCATCACGCATCAC
>CALKAJ010000248.1 GCA_937983305.1 uncultured Ignavibacteriota bacterium
GCGACCACCGAGATCTACACTCTTTCCCTACACGACGCTCTTCCGATCTCCTTTTGTTTTTTGGGTTAGTTAATAATTTGTACATAAGACAATCCGGAAAAATAAAAGGTTTAATTCAATAATTATTTTTTTGAAAATAAAAAATTAATTGCATTTAATACTCTTGGTCCCGGGCGGGAAAGTATATCGGAATCAATTATAATGATTTTATCATTCTTCAATGCATCTGTTCCCGAGAAATACTTATTAAGTGTATTCAGGTACTCTCCTGATGCATCTGCAAGCTCGGAAATAAGTATAATGTATTCCGGATTTCTCAGAAGAACTGATTCTCCGTTGATAACGGGATAGGGAAGTGACTCGTCAGCGAAAATATTATTGTAGCCGGAGAGATTTATAATTTCGTTTATGTATGTGGATGAATTAACGGTAATCAAAGGGTTAAGCGAAACCAGAACTACTGCCCTTGGTTTAACTGCGATTTTTGATTGAATATCTTTGTAGCTGTTACGGGTGGAATCTATTTTATTAATTAATTTTTTTGCATTTAATTCCTTATCTGTAATTTTCCCGAAATCCCGAAGCATCTTGATAATTCCGTCTGTATTTCTGGGGTTTGACGCAAATACTTTATAACCGAGATTTATCAACGACTGATATGCAGATTTGGAATTACCTTCAACAGTTGTTAAAATTAAATCAGGTTTAATGGATGCAATCACTTCAATATTCGGGTCAATTATTCCTCCGACACGGATTTTGGAATTCGTTTCCTGCGGGTAATTACAATAATCTGTAACTGCAATAACATTTTCCGAAGCACCAATTTCGAAAAGTGATTCGGTTATACTCGGAGCGAGGGAAACAATTCTTTTGGGAATGCTGTCGAAAGATAATTCCTTGCCAATATCGTCTGTTATTTTAAAAGCAGAAAACTCTTTTTTATCGTTTTTACAGGAAAAGAAAATCAGGAATAGAAATATCAGTGTAAAAAAATAATACTTCTTCATTTAAGAACTTCTTCCTTTTGATATTCGCCGTCAGCTACTCTTGAGATAATCAGATATGCAAGTTTGGTTATATCTTCATAAAGAGATAAATTCAATGTTTCAGGTTTATCTGAAGGCAGATGTAAATGTGCATAGCTGTTTGTGGTTACAAAATAAATTCCCGGAATATTTTTTTTGTAAAGATGTTCAAGGTCTGCACCTCCGCCTTTCCAGGTAATATTTCCGCTTTGACCTTTATAAAGTGAATCTGTTTGTTTTGCAAGATTCCACAGAGCAGGATTGCTTAATCCGTTGCCGAGAGTAATCCCGTCTCCATAAGATATGCAGTCAAAATTAAAAGCAGCAACTGTGTTTTCAAGAGGAACGAGAGGGTTCTCCGCATAGAATTTCGAACCTTGCAAACCGGATTCTTCATTTGAATATAAAATAAAAAGTATTGAGCGTTTTGGTTTTTCACCTTTTGAAAATGCGCGTGCGAGTTCCAGAACAGCGGCAGAGCCTGAAGCATTATCGTTAGCTCCGGGGAAATATACCTCGCCTGCCTGCTGACCAACGTGGTCTAAGTGAGCACTGATAATTATGTATTCGTTTTTTAATTGAGCATCGCTTCCTTCAAGTATTGCGGCAACATTTACGGTATAGGCATCGGGTTTATATTTTGCATTTATTT
>CALKAJ010000249.1 GCA_937983305.1 uncultured Ignavibacteriota bacterium
TTCTCGGCTCGATACTAAGATATATTACCTCAAAATATCTCAATCAGTTGATGAGCGGCTTTCCGTTGGGAACTCTTGTGGTAAATGTATCCGGAAGTTTTGCACTGGGATTTTTGCTGTACAGTGTCAGCTTCGGAAAAAATATTTCATCAGACACAAGAGATTTTATAGCAATCGGATTTATCGGAGCATTTACTACGATGTCAACATTTGCATACGAATCGTTCAGATTGCTTGAGTTGAACGAATGGATGTTCTTCGCATTAAATTTATTTTTCAATATAATACTTTGCCTGCTTGCGGTCTATGCGGGCAAGGAACTTTCGTTAATGTTATTCAAATAGAATTATGCAAAAGGAATCTAAAGCTGTATTAATGCGGATTTTTATCGGTGAGAGCGATAAATACAAAGGAAAGAGCCTATATCAGTTCCTCGTAGAATGGCTTAGAAAAAATCATTTTGCCGGGGTGACAGTATTGCGCGGACTTGCGGGTTTCGGAAAAGCAAGCAAGGTTCATTCGTCTGACTTGCTTGAGCTATCATCAGATCTTCCAATTGTTATAGAGATTGTTGATAAAGAAGAAAAAATAGAAGAGTTGAAAAAAATGTTTAACGAAACCGATTGCATAGGCAGTGCATTAATAACGGAAGAAAACGTAAAAATATATCAATACGGGAAAAATTGAAAATAACAGATGTTTTGTATTTGTCATTAATTGTTAGATTAAATATCTTTACTAAGATATATGAAGTATAATTTCTTAAATATTGCAAAACTACTTCTCGTAATTCTCTTCCTTTTTCCTGAGTTTACAAAAGTAAATCACACACACAACCGCCAACTTGAATGTAACGGCGAAACTTGCTGTACTTCACGCGAAGAAAATGGTGAAAAAGAAAATGGCAGCGAAGATTGTCCTATCTGCAAATTTACTAAATTCTATTTCGAGGAACCGATTTCAATATATGAATTTTCCGAAGAAAATTGTGTCTGCGAAATAATAATAAGCTATAAATCTTCAATTCAAAAAAGCTATCTCCTAAACTCAAAACTCCTTCGCGCCCCTCCCATAGTTTAGTTAAATTATTTTTAAAAACTAAACTATTATAAAATGAAAAATATATTTGTTATTATTATACTGCTTCTTGCAGTAAACTTATTTGCACAAAATCAAATATCAGGTGTTGTGACAGATAAAAACACAGGCGAACCCTTACAGGACGTGACTGTTTTCGTGATGGAAATTAATAAAGTAACGACTTCAAATTCAAAAGGAGAGTATAAGTTAATTGATATTCCGGAAGGAAAATTTAAAATTCAATATTCTTTGATTGGATATATTAATCACGTTGAAATTGTTTTGCGGGATAACTCAAATAAAACGATTAACATTGCGCTTGATAATGCTGTAATCAGAACCGAAGAAATTGTAGTAACAGGCGGATATAATTCTTCTCAGCACGAAAATGCAGTTAAAATTGATGTATTTAATATTGATAACGTATTAAAAAACGCCTCGCCTAATTTTATGGAATCAATTGCGTCCGTTCCCGGAGTAGATATGATATCCAAAGGAAGCGGAGTATCGAAACCCGTAATCAGAGGGCTCTCTATGAATGATATACTTATACTAAACAACGGTATAAGAATTGAAAACTACCAATACTCTGAAAATCATCCTTTGAATATAAACGAATTTGGATTGGACAGAGTTGAGATTATAAAAGGACCCGCTTCATTACTCTACGGTTCGGATGCCATTGGCGGAGTAATTAATTTCATTAAAGAGAAGCCCGCACCAGTTGGGAAAATTCTCGGTAATACAAGATTGCAATATTTCTCGAACACGCAGGGACTATCAGGAGATATAGGAATAAAAGCCGCTTCAAATAACTTATATGGAAATATTAATGCGGGGATTAAATCAAACTCGGACTACCTTCAGCCCGGAGGAAGCTACGTACCAAACTCAAGATTTAATGAATGGTCTTTAAAATCAAATATTGGTTTAACAAAAAAGTTCGAGTCGTTTAATCTGCTGTATGATTTCAGTAAGCAAGACCTTGGAATGACGGTGCCTGCGGCTGTTTCATTAATTAAAACCCGCGAAAGAAGTAATGAAATTTGGTATCAGGATCTTGCCAATCATTTACTATCTTCACAAAATAAACTTTTCTTCGGAAAGTACAGTCTTGATTTAATCGCTTCAATTCAAAACGTTAGAAGAATACTTCAAACTACATTAGCTGTTCCCTTTGTAGAAATGAATCTTGCAACTTTTACATACAATGTAAAACTAAATTTTCCTTCTTCTGAAAACACTGAGTATATTCTTGGAACTCAGGGGAAAATTCAAAAGCATGAAAATCTAAACAATCGCCCTTCACAATTTCTGCCGAATACAAACACTTCAAATGCTGCAATGTATGGTTTGGTACAATATTCATTCTTTAAAAACCTGAAGATACAGGCCGGTTTGCGATATGATTATAATGAAATTAAAACAGAATTACTTGGGAATCAATCAGCCATATCGAGAAATTATAATAACATAAGCGGTTCAATAGGTGCTACATATAGCCTGAACGAAGAATTTATTTTCAGAGGAAACTTCGCTTCCGCATACAGAACCCCAAATCTTTCCGAACTCACATCAAACGGAATGCACGGCAACAGATTCGAAAAAGGTAATCCGGATTTAACAACTGTTCATACCTACGAATCTGATTTGAGTATGCATTATCACGGCAGACATATATCTTTTGATTTAGCAGGTTTTTATAATATCATTGATAATTATATCTATATCTCGCCTACAAATGACACGGCAGCAAATGGTTCGAAAATTTTCAAATTCGCTCAAAGCAATTCTTCACTATTTGGAGGTGAATTTGTTTTTCATATTCATCCTAAACCTGTTGAATGGCTCCATATTGAAACTAAATTCTCGACTGTAATAGGTGAGCAGGAAAACGGAGACTATCTTCCTTTCATTCCTGCAAATAAAATCAGAATCGAACTCAGAGCGGAAACAAATAAACTATGGGAATTTAAAAATCCTTATATCAATATAAATTCACTTACCGCATTCAAGCAGGATAAAATATCACCCTACGAAACCGAAACAGACGGTTATACATTAATTAATGCGGGAACAGGGTTTGATTTTCTTATAGGACACCAGACTATTAATCTCAATTTAAATGTGAGTAATATCTTTGATGTTGAATATTACGACCATCTTTCAACTTTAAAGCCTTTATATTATAATATGGGAAGAAATATTTCTTTGTCGTTGAATTTACCTTTAACTTTCAAAAATTAATAAGGTTAAGAAATGAAGATTGCACTACCGACAAATTCCGGTTTCATCGAAGAGCACTTTGGAGACAGCGAATATTTTTCGATTTACGAAATAGATGAAAATAATAACGCAATTGAAGAGGAAACGATTGCAACAGTCAGAGGATGTGGATGCACACCCGAGATACTTGAAATTCTTTTCAATATTGGAGTAAAAACTGTACTTGTTAACAAAATTACTTCAAACGAAACATCAGAATTGAGTCATTACGGAATTGATGTTATAAGAGGCTTTTCAGGAGAAGTTTCGGATGCGGTTAATGAATGGAAAGAAAACAGCCGGAAATGACTAAAACTTTGATATGCAGCTGTTTTTATTATTAAATTAAGTTGAATTTTATTTTTTTTATAATTAACTTAATTTAGTTCTTTAACAAAACTTGTGGTTCTTTACAACAAGATTAATAGGGAATCCGGTGTAAACCCGGTACTGTCCACGCAACTGTAAAAGAGAAGAGCTTCCAAAAGCCACTGTCAACACGAAGACGGGAAGGCGGATGCAAATTGCTCTTGAGTCAGGAGACCTGCCGCAGGATTTTATAATACGTTTCTTCGATGGAAAGAAATTGGCATTATGGAAAACTCTTTTTGTTTACTGCCTTTGTTTTTTTATCGAAGGTTTAAATAATAAGAGTTTTTTTTATGCTTAAATTATTACCTTCTATAATATTATTTTTGACCGCTCTGAGCTCTTTCGCACAGGTTCCAGATGATTCAACCTATAAAACCGATGTGATTGAAGTCAGTTCGTTCTTTGGCAAAACCGATATTTTCAGCTCGCCATCTGCTGTCTATTCTCTTTCGCGGCAAGATATTAAATCGCTAAACGGAAATAATTTAGGAGAGATTCTCGAATACGTTCCGGGTGTCTTTATTAAAAATTACGGCAGCGGCAGTGCTTTGCAAACAATTGCCCTTAACGGACTCGGCGCAGAGCATACCGTGATTCTGCTTAACGGTTCAAAACTCAACTCCCTTCAAAATTCGCAGGTTGACTTATCTTTAATCCCAAACGAAAACATTAAATCAATCGAAATACTCAGTAACGGCTACAGCTCGCTCTTCGGTTCGGATGCAATCGGAGGAGTTGTGAATATCATCACCGATGATTTATCCGGCGTGAAAAGTTATAATGTAAATCTAAATACATCATACGGCTCTTATAACACAAGGAAACTCGGACTTTCTATGCTCGGACGTGCAAAGAATGCGGGCTGGAATATTTCTTTCAGCAACGAGAAATCCGATAACAATTACGATTACATTTTTTTAAACGGTTTGCTTGAAGAAGAAAAGCAAAGAGAAAATGCTTTCTATTCAAATACAAATTTATCTCTAAGCGGTGAATATAATTTCAGCGATAAGTTACTGGCAAAACTCCAAAGCAGATTTACCGATTCGGACAAGGAAGTTCCGGGAATAGAAACGGGAAACACCTTACCGCTTACAACTCAAAGAGACAGAAACTGGAATAACATTTTTACGCTAAAATATGTAACCGGTAATATAATTTTTTCGAATGAAATAAATTTCCAGAACAACCTGATGAACTATAAAAATCTTCCCTTCATCAACAGCTATTACAAAAACATCGTTGCAGGAAATTTATTCAGAATGGATTTAAATGTTAAAGAGCATCTTTTGATTTTCGGAGCTGAAGCCCGCTATGGCAGTGTCATCAGCAATGAACTCGAAAACGGTGCCGAGAGAAAACAATATTCTCTTTTTAATTCCTCGACCATTGATTTTAAAAGTCTGAAAATATTTCCGTCATTGAGATACGATTATATTTCTGACATAGATGAAAATGTAATTACATATAAACTCGGAGCAAACTATAAACCTGTTGAAAAAATCAATTTCCACATAAGAGCAAATATCAGCAGGAATTATTCTGCTCCGACCTTTAATGCACTATACTGGAAAACGGGCGGAAATAAAAACCTTAAACCCGAAGAATCTATTAACACCGAAGCCGGATTTATTATCAGCGGCAAATATTTTGCATCAATTCTGCTTGATATATCCTATCTAAATATCAAAGCAGATAACAGAATCATCTGGCTTCCCGGAAAAAACTTTATATGGACTCCGCAAAATGTTTTAAACAGCGAATCAAATATTGTAAACAGTAATCTCGTTTTAGAGTTTGAACCTGCTAAGCATTTAATTATCAAAACCGAATTATCATATACTCATAACAGAACTTTGAAAACCGCTTCCACATTTCCTGATGACCCGTCTTTAAATAAACAAATTATTTACATTCCGCTTGAACAAATAAAATTTAAACTTGGAATTGCCATAAAGTATCTTGAAGCAAATATTATGCTAAATCATATCGGTAAAAGATTTTCAGATACCGAAAACCTGAACCCAATGGAGCCGTCAAATCTTCTCGATGCGAATATATCTTATTTAATTGAGTTTGCAAATCTTTCAGCAAGACTCAAATTTGAAGTAAACAATCTAACAAATACAAACTATCAGTATATTTCGGGTTACCCGATGCCATTAAGAAATTATTTATTAACACTTAATCTAAATTACATCAAATGAAGAAAACAGTTTTACTTTTTATTATACTTTTACTTTCATTCGCCGCAGCTCAGGCACAGTATAGAAAAGCTTTTATACTTTCCGAAGGCGGCTTTTCGGCAGGCAGTTCAAAGCTTTCTCTTTACAATATATCCTCAAATACTTTTTCGCTCAGCATTTTCACTCCCGGAGCTATAGGGCTCTATCCCGACGGGCTCATTTATCATAACGGATTTCTTTATTTGCTTGAACAGGGCGGCTACGGCGGACAGGGAAAAATTTACAAACTCGATACTAACGGAACTGTGCAAAGTTCTTCTTCGTTCGGAACAAATCCTTACTCGCTTGCTATTGCAAATAACAAGATTTATACAACTAACGGTATCGCAGGCAAAGTAATTGTATTGAATCAAGCTAACTTTTCCGTTATTAAAGAAATAAATTCAGGAGTTTATCCGCAGGAAATTATTCCATTTAAAAACTATGTATTCGTTTGCAATACAAGTTTATACGGAGGAAATCAGGATTCAACGGTTTCCGTTATCAATACATCAAACGACTCCATCATCACAAAAATAAATGTAATGAAGGACCCGTCATCACTTGCAATTTCCGGCGACAGCAATATTTTAATCGGCTCTCCGGGTGCAAACGGAAAAATATATAAACTCAACCCAAACACACTTTCGATAACAGCTACCTTTCCTTTGAGTTCAGGCTTTGATAGAGATATTTCAGTAGATAAATATACAAACAACATATATTACATTAATTACAATAACGGAATATCAAAGCTTGATTTATCAAGCGGGCAGGTTGTTGATGTCATTAATAATTCGAATCCGGCAGGTGTTTATTACTATGGATATAATTACGATTTCTATTCCGGTAAACACTATTTGCTTGATGCCAAAAATTTCACTGTAAGCGGAAGTCTGAACATATTTAGCTCTTCAGGGAATATAGAACAGTCATTTGCAACGGGTATTGCTCCACGCCGGATAGTCTTCGGAAATCCTTCAACAACAGGTGTATCGTCGGTAGCAGGTACTGTAACAGATTACAATCTTGCACAAAACTATCCTAACCCGTTTAATTCAAAGACAAATATTCAGTTTCAGGTTCCGGGTTTCAGGTTTGTAAAATTAGTAGTATTCGACATTTTAGGGAAAGAAGTCGAAACACTTGTGAATGAAAAACTGGAAGCCGGAACATACAAAGTAAATTTCGACGCAGGAAATCTGAAAAGCGGAATATATTTTTATAAAATATCAACTTCGGAATTTTCGGATATAAAGAAAATGATTTTACTGAATTAAAATAAATACCTTACTATAGCTATTGTCCGTTATATTTAGTTCCCTTAATTTTGTAAATATGAATACAAAAGTTACAGTTAGAGAGAAAAAGATTGTACAGGGAATAATCATTGCGGCGGAGTTAAAGAAGTCAGACCTGTTTTCAAATTTGTCGCAAAAAGACCTTGAGAAGATTTCCTCTTTTTGTCATATAAAAACTTTTGGGAAAAATGAAATTATTTTTCAAAACAATAAATTATACTCCGGATTCTATTATATCATTGACGGAATAGTGAAAGTGTTTGAAACTGATGAAAATTGTGAGGAAAGGATAATTCACATATTTCATAAAGGTGATACTTTTGCCGATATCCCTGTATTTGAAAATTTAGAAGATATTCAGAAAAATAAAATATATTTTCCTGCTAATGCAACTTGCCTGAAAAACTCTTCGCGAATAATATTTATTCCGGCAAAAGAATTTATCAGGGAAATCAATGCCAGTCATCAAATATCATATAAACTGCTTTCGGGTCTTTCAAAGAAGCTGAAATTAATGCAGACACAAAATTTTAATCTCAAATATCAGGACGTTCGTTCAAGGTTACTTTGTTTTTTCCTTACAAATATTGAATCAAAGAAAGACCTTTTTACATTTACTCCAAATTCTACTTATGATGAAATAGATTTAATCATCTCAAAAATAGATTTAGCTGATTACATTGGGACCACGCATGAAACTCTTTCCCGAACATTCAGAAAATTAAGTAAGGAAAATATCCTGAAAGTTTCAGGCAAAAAAATAACTATTCAAAAATAAACCTACAAAACTTTTTGGCTTTTACTAAAAGATTATTATATGTAATCTTGTGAAATTATTTTTTTATGCTTGGAAAATTAATCAAACCGGAAATTGAGGGATTAATTGACAGCCGCAATTGGGTAGTGCTGAAAGATGTAATATCCGACTTGCACCCTTCTGAAATTGCGGATATTATTTCCGATATTGAAGAGCCAACGAGGGCTATAGTTTTCCGTATGCTTCCCAAAGGCATAATGTATGCGACATTCGAATATCTTGAGTTTGAAGTTCAGGAAGATTTGCTTAAATCACTTGGCAACGAAGAAGTAGCCGATATTTTAAATGAAATGTCTCCTGACGACAGAACTGAATTCCTTGAAAATCTCCCCGGAAAAGTTGTAAAAAAATTATTAAGATTACTCTCACCTGAAGAGCGCTCAGTTGCTGTTAAACTTCTTGGTTTCCCTGAAGATAGTGTCGGTAGAATTATGACCCCGGATTTTGTTGTGGTTAAGTCAGATTGGAATATAGAAAAGGCATTGAACCATATAAGAGAACTTGGGAAGAAAGTCGAATATATTGATACGATTTTTGTAACACGAAACGGGAAGCTTGCCGATGAAATAACTTTGAAAGAGATTTTAATCGCTTCTCCTGAAGATGATGTTTCTTCAATAATGAATGATACATTTGTTTCACTCCTTGCGACTGATGATCAGGTAAAAGCAGCAGAATATTTTAAAGAATATGACCTTTACGCAATACCTGTAGTAAATGAAGAAAACTATTTGATAGGAATAGTTACTGCTGACGACGTTATTGACGTTATCGAAGAAGAGAACACCGAAGATATACAGAAATTCGGCGGTCTTGATGCTTTGGAAGATTCTTATTCTTCTACTCCGATTTTGGAACTTGTTAAAAAGAGAGCAGGCTGGCTTGTTGTACTTTTTCTCGGTGAGTTACTTACTGCTTCGGCAATGGGATTTTTTGAAGGTGCTATTGCCAAAGCAGTTATTCTTGCTTTGTTTATACCTTTAATTATTTCCAGCGGAGGCAATAGCGGCTCTCAGGCGGCAACCCTTATAATCAGAGCTATGGCTTTGCAGGAAATTACTCTGAAAGACTGGTGGAAAGTAATGAAAAGGGAAATTATGACCGGACTGCTTCTTGGCTCTATACTTGGAGTAATCGGTTTCTTAAGAATTGCAATCTGGTCAAGGTTCAGCAATGATTACGGTGAATACTGGTATCTTATAGGATTTACCGTTGCGATTGCTTTGCTTGGAGTAGTTATGCTTGGAACACTTGCCGGCTCTATGCTTCCTTTTTTACTCAGGAAATTGAAACTCGACCCTGCAACTTCATCAGCTCCTTTTGTTGCCACACTTGTTGACGTGACCGGACTCGTGATTTATTTCTCAGTGGCTTTGCTTCTTCTTTCCGGAACTTTGCTGTAATTTATAATACTTTATTTTTATATTTCAAATATTATAGTTTGAATCTATATTGTGATGTCTTATTAATTTAAGATTGTATTCTTGTTGTTTGGGAACAACTGCCGCCGGGTCTTTCACGATTCGGCGGTTTATTTCAATGACTTCCCGAATATTCACTTGTTATAAATATCATTTTGCCTTATTTTAAGTTTATGTTTGAATATTTTCTTTAATAATATTTTTAAAATCTGTTTTTATGGATAATTCGACAAAGGAAAAAGGTTTTTTAAAAAGACAAATTATTCTTGTTTCTTTTGCTGTTGCGTTTATTGTAATTGTCGCAGGGTATATATTTTACAGATATGAAGAAAAGAACATTATAGAAAACAAGCATCAGGAGCTTAAAGCTATAGCTGAGTTAAAAGTTAATCAGATAGAAAAATGGATGGAAGATAAAATTGTAAATGCCGATAATATGGCAAAGAATCCATATTCTATAAAAGAAATTGAAGATTTAATTGAAGGAAAAGGGGCGCCAAATCTAAGAGAAGTTATTGTAAGCAGATTAAAATACAGAAAAGAAAGTTTTAATTTCGAAGAAATTTATTTGGCAACTCCCGACGGGAAAGAAGTTCTTACAACCTCAGATAAGCCTAATCAACTTGACACTGTTTTTCTGCAGGATATTAGAGAATCACTTACAATGAAAAAAACAAAGTTTAGTGATTTCAGATTTTGCAATATTCACGGCAAAATACATATTCTGCTAATTTCTCCCAATATTAACAAAGATAATGAGGTTGTTGCTTTTCTCATATTTCAGATTGACCCGTTTAATTATTTATATCCTTTGATTCAAAACTGGCCAACTAACAGTAAAACCGCAGAGACGTTTATAATCGAACAACTTGGAAATGAGGTTCTATTCTTAAACGAACTAAGGCATAAAAAAAATTCAGCTTTAAAATTAAAGCTTTCTATTGATAATTATGAATTACCTGCAGTTAAAGCGATTAAAGGAGAAAGGGGAGTTGTAGAGGGAATTGATTACAGAGGCGAAGAAGTACTCGCATATATTACACAAATTAAAGATACAAAGTGGTTTATGATTTCCAAGATTGATAAGAATGAAATACTTTCAGAATTAAGAATCAGGGGAATACTTATTGGAGTTATAATTGTCTTAATCATACTTTTCACAGGGTCTCTTGCCGCTTCTGTATATAATAACAGGCAGAAGGTAATTTTGAAAAGCCTTGTAGAAATGAAAGCAGCGGGAGAACTCGAAAGAAAAAAGGCGGAAGAAATGATAAGAGACAGTGAGGAAAAGTTAAGGATTGCATTAAAATCAACAAGGCAAGGATGGTTTGAGTATGATATACCATCGGGTATCATAAAGGTTAGCGAAGAGTACGAAAAAATTCTCGGATATGAGCCGG
>CALKAJ010000250.1 GCA_937983305.1 uncultured Ignavibacteriota bacterium
TAGTTACAGGTTTCAAGGTAAAATCATCTTTTTTAAGTATGTTGTTTAAAAAATGACTGCCTTCTTCAGCATTAGTTCCATCTTTAATAGGTGTTACAGAACACTTACATCCAAAACCTGAATGAGGGTATATCAAATCCCAAATTGGATCATCGTGCCGAAAAACCTTACCGTGAAGTAAGCTGTGATTATGTCTTTTTGTAGGTCTTTGAATCTGTGTGTATTTCCAATATGGATAAATGTGTGATATAAGTTTCTGCTGACGATACTTGCCTTGAGTATAAGCCATTTGCATATTTGTATCATAAATGACCTTCAATCTTGATGGAGATGCACCTGTCCAACCATTCTTTTCAAGTTCAGGAAGCAATGATTTTTGGAAGTGCTTTAAAGTCATACCCTCTGATTTCGCTCTTTCAACATAATCATAAATCAATTGGAGAATATCTGCACTCATAACCTTTGCTACAGTAAATGCTTTATTGTGTGCTTCTGAATCAAGTTCTTCCCAATCACTTGATATTTTAAGATTCTTACCTCTTTGTTTTAACCACTCTAATGCTCTTTCAGGTGGCAATTTGAAAGCAGTTTGAAATGGATCTTCAAAACGAAAACCACTTAATTTAGGTATTTTGCCCGTGCTTTTGAAAAACTCTACTATGTACTTCTCACTTTGCACTTATTATGCCACTCCCAGTTGCTAATAAAATACCCTTTGCTAAATAGTCTTCGATTATTGTAGTGTCTAATTCCGGGAACATTTCAATTATTTTGTCTTGGATTTCATTGTAACTCATACTTTCATTTATCATTTCAAGTATTGGTTTTAAGACTGATTGAGTAAGTTCATCAAATTGAGAAATATCAAAAGCTGACTTCTCAAGGATTTTATCAGATTCGGAGAATTGGGGGTTTGATTGTTCAAATGAAATTTCAATTTCATCATCTTTGAATCCATAGTTCCGTTTGAAATATTCTTTAGTGAACTTCACTTGCCCGGTTGAAGAAAGTGTTTGGTCACGCTGTGCCAAAGTCATATCTACGTCTTGCTCTTCATACATAACAAAGCGTGGTATTTCTGAAACCGATTCAAAATTGAATTCTATAATCCATTCAATAAGCTTATTTAGCCAGTATTCTACAAGTTGTTTATCTGCATCAACTACATCTTTCCTTACTTGTAAGTGCGTTTGGCTCATAGCATAAGAACCAGTATCTCCCTGCTCAGTTGTTAGAGTTTGTGAAAGTATAGCTTTGGAGATTTCTGCATTACAAAAATGAAGCAAGTTCTTATATACATCTGCAGAACTTGTTTTAGATGATTCAAGAATATCAATATTAACTTCTTCTTCAGTAACAGCGATTCCGTCTTGTTGTAGTTTCTCCAATACATTGAATAACTCATAAGCTTCTTCTTGTCCTTTTCCAAGCCCAATTTTACCATGAAGAAATGGCATTCCATACTTCTGAGTAAATACTGACCATAGTTTCATTCCACCTTTTTTGAAAATAACAGGATAATAACACTTGGCAAGGATAGACTCACCGTATGGATTATCATAAGTAGCATTATGTTGAAGCAGTAAAAACTTATTATATGGCAGCAAAACTCCATTAGGTTTGTGTCTATCTTTAAATCTAAGCATATTGTTACTATCAAAATCAAACCACCAAGAAGGCTTGCCTTTGAGCTCTTTAGGTACTATTTTACCTTCTACTTCACCCCAATAAATCTCAATAGGTTTGAAACCAAACAAAGGAGCGTCAAGCATTTCAGAAACTATTTGCCTTAGGTTTAAACTATTGAATATCTCTACAATAAACTCCGATTCAGTACTTTTTGTTCCTCCTCTATTTATCTCCCAATTCAAACTTAAAACTCCTGCTTTTCTCGATTGAACGCAACTTGATACGTGTGCATCATAAAGAAAATTCTTGTATGTCTCCAGAGTTTCATTATTCTTTTGAAGAATAACATCAGGATTAGGAAGCAATTCATTTAAAGTACTAAAGAGAAATGCTTGCCTTGTGGCTATTACTCCTAGAGGATATAGTCGTTTGACAGTATCATTTTTTTCTGAAAACATATTCCTAATTCTATTGATTAACCCCATTTTTAATTTCTCAATAATTAGTGAAATAATTATCTTGCTTTCTGCTTAATTTGCTCAGATATGAAAGTGATTTATCTCCTGAACTTCTTCTTCTTAAATAGTCCAATGCTTGTGTGATACTATCAACTATATCATCGTGATTACCGTAAGGGAATTCAGAACATTCATTAACGATGTCAGCTAAAAACTGTGCGTTTTTAGGAAGGAAAACCTTTCCAGATTCGATTAGCGGTGTTACCAGGTGTGCCCTTATAACCTTGTCCCTGATCGCCTGAATAGGTTTAATTGGAATCTTTGTATCACGTTGAAGAACTTGTATTAGACTTTGACCACTTGCAGCATCTTCAATCAAAACCACATTTGGGTTGTGCTTATGATATTGCATAACAACTTGCCTTTGCAAGTCAGGGAATAATACCTTAGCTCTCCAATAGTCAACTAAATAATATCCTTTATCTGAAAGTAGCCAAGTAGTACATACAGAAAAATCATTCTGCTCCTTTTCTTTGAAAGCTGTGTCCCAAGATTGAATCAGTAAAGAACCGCTTGGTAAGTCAGAATATTCTTTCCACCATTCAGTTTTAAAGATTTGATACTCCGTAGCAATTGGTTGTTGTTGATATAAAGCAGAAAACCAGTAAGAACCAATCTGACTTTTGATTTTGTTTAGTTTATCAACAGGGTATCTATATTCCCATAATGGCACTCCTTCATCTCTACCCAAAGAATCATTTTCTTTTGCAATAGCAGGAAAACTCAAAACTTCCCATTTATCATCAGAATCAGGGTCGTTTATTAATCTACCTGCCAAATCATCGAAATGCCATCTGGTCATAATTACGATTATTGCTCCATCAGGTTCAAGTCTTGTATATGCAGTAGCTCTGAACCAATCATAAGTTTTATCTCTATAAGTCTTACTATTAGCTTGTTCGTCATTTTTAACAGGATCGTCAATAATTAAAACATTAGCACCTTTACCAGTAATAGCACCACCAACACCCGTAGCATTCAGTCCACCTTCTTGACCTAAAACATCCCAACGGTATGCAGAATTTGAAAGTCTATTTAATTTGATTCCGAATAAATCTTCTCCGTGTTCTTCAAGTAATTCTTTGGTCTTTCTCCCCCAAGATGCAGCAAAACCCGCTTCATAAGAAACCAAAATTATTCTTCTATCGGGATATGTTCCTAAATACCAAGCAGGGAAATACCTTGAAATAAGTTCAGATTTACCATGTCTTGGAGGCATATTAACTATCAGTCGTTTTATCCGACCACCAGCAACATCAAGAAGTTTCTTGTTCAGGATGTTGATGTGTGGAGCTATCTGGTAACGTCCCTTCGTTATGTGCATCGCCATTGTCGCCGGGCTTGCCGTTTTGAGTATTTCCCACGGCATCGAGGAATTCAAGAAGAGCGTTTGTTGCTTTTTCGTCATTTGCTACTAATTCTCCAAACTTATCTTTTTTGTTGTCAAATACAATGGTGTTTTCATTACGACCGATTTCAGTTGGAACACCGCGAGCAATCCTTTCAATATTGACCAAATTACCAAAGGATTTACTTACTTGAATAATCAGTTCAATTAATTCAACAGTTGAAAGTTTATTCAAATCTTCAATTGCGGGTGTTTTATTATCTTTATCTTTTTTAAGTCTTTCTGAAAAGGCAGTAACAGGCAAGAAGACAATTCTTTGAAAAGTCTCTGCCTGCCCTGCTTGCCTTTCATTCATCTTTTGAATGCTTTCTTGCTGACGCATTCGGTTCTTTCTGTCTTCATCATCATCAAAAGCACTAACCCTTGCTTGCCAATTATACTTTCTTGACCAGACAGCAAACTGTGTTTTACTTTTCTTTCCAAGTTTATCTAATAGTGCACTAAAACTTCGGTTTTGCCTAAGATCACGATAGGTACAGAAAGCCTTGAACGCTTTATCAGTTTCTCCGGGCATTCTTTCCCAAGGTATATGTTCCCAACTACCAGACATTATTCGTTGTTAAATTCCTTTTTGCATAATTCAAGTAGCTTCAAAGCTGGCTCTTTACCAAGTACTTTTTCGATTATTTCTGCTTCTTCATTGGCAAATATCAAACTTACACGATACAGTTTTGTTTGCTGCCTTGCCATTTCTCTTTCTTCTTCATTCTTAGCAACCTGAATTAAAGCCTGTCTTTCTTTAATAGTTTCAACAGCTTTTGAAGATGCGGCAGTTATCATCTCTCCACCGTGAGTAGTGCCATCAACTTGCCTTGAACTTGTATCAGTAATTTGGTTGTCTTCATCGGAGAGTTCGGACGGTTCCCAAGATTGAGAATAATCATCGTTTGCAAGTGCTTCTGGAACTGGTATGTCATCGAGCAATCTATTGATTTCATCATCGGAGAGCATAAGAGAATCTTGTGCCCAATCCAAAGCTCCAAGTTCTTGCAAATCTCTTAATACTTGAACTGACAATTCCAAATCCTCGCTTCCTCTTGCACGATTATGTCTTAACGTTGCAATTCTCATCTGTTCGGGAGTCATCTCAACGAAGACTACTGGAATTTCAGTATATCCAAGTACTGTTGCGGCTCTCCATCTGTGTTCTCCGTCAACAATCATTTTGGTTGACTGCTGAACAATAATCGGTTGTGTAAAACCATCTTCTTCCATTGATTTAAGAAGAAGCTCAAAATCGTGTTCACTTTGACGATTTGGATTATAATTGTTCGGTTTGATAGAATCCACCGAAACATATTCAATAGCAAGTTCTTTTAAGGAAACATTCTTCTTTTCAATTTCCTTCTTGCCTTTCTTAATGATCTTTTCTGTTACTGCCTTTTGTGTGGCTTCTGGTGTTGTGTTATAGCCTTCCATTTTAAAATTCCTATAGTTTGTGAATAATTAAACCTTGTTGGTGATAATAATCAATTAAGCAGGCAAGTCTTCTCTTGTTAAGTTCAGTTCCATAGAAAGTCTTGCCAAGACTGTGAGCTGTTCTTCCTGTCAAACCTCTTCCCGTACACAAGTCTAATACTGAATTGATGTTCTTTTCATATTGCATAGCAAAACGTGGTGTGAAATCATCATCAATACCTGTAAAGTCAAAATCAATTTTCGAGGTAGAATCAAATGAATACCTTATCAAAAAACAATGATTTTTGTGATAATATTTGATTTTCCAAGTATTAGTAACAATACCATTTAACTGAGTTATCAAATCTTTGACATAGTCAAGATTCTGACTACCCATTTCAACATAATTGATTTTTGGAGAATAGGTTTTGACTAATAGCATTAGTTTCTCAATAAAAGAGTTAAATTCCTTTTTATCTTGAAAACCTGCTTTAGTATAGAAAGAATTAATATTACCTGTGTTCCAGGGTGGATCAATGTACGACATATCAAAAGCATTCTGACCAAAGAACTCTAAAGAGTTCAATTCAGTCAAATCCTTGACCGCCAGAGTGTTTTTTCCAACACGCCATACTTGACCATCTTCAATGGGAAATTTTTCCCAGGAGTCGCCGTAAAGCCACTTCCCATCTTCAAAAGTTTTCATAAATCAAGTCATTCATATTTCTTAAAATCATTTGTTCGGTTAATCAAAATTGTTTGATGTACCGGAGCGCCCATTGTCCAGTATTTGTAACCGTCATGATAGAAATATATGAATGCTTTCTTATAGAAAAACTCTTTAACTCCATTGTTTCTGATAAACATTACTGCATCATTGAACTCATCAATGCTTTGAGAGTTCTTTTTTAAGCAATACTCGTGTGGAGCTTTTTCAGAATAGCTTTTGGCAAAAATCCAATTCTGGCTTTGAATAAATTCTATGAAACTGTTTAAATCCATATATTTCAAGACGTTACACATTATCAAACATTGTAATATAAAAATATTTTTTACCAAGTGGGCTTTCCTCCCCAAGTTCCTGCTCCTTCTCGGAAAAATTCAGGTTCTACATAAGGAAGCACATCAACTTTAACTTTCATTGAGAAAGGTTCTCCCATATACATAATTTTGGATAGGTTTCTCCAAGATGAAAGCATCTGGCATTTTGGACATTTAGTTACTTCAGGAAATTCTTCTGTTGAATGCCGTGAATGATTACGAACTACATAATTGACAACTTTTTGAGAACGCTGTGCAATCCAATCAGGTGCTTCACTTATACAAGTTCTGTAAAAACATTCTTTCCAAGTTTCTCCAAGCTTTCTTATTGGCTCGACTGACCTACGACCAAACATAGCCGCAGTTCTCACTCCAGGCAACCTCTCACAAACCTTGTCAAACCATTGAGGCCAAGCTTTTGAAGCAACCATTAATCCGTCAATTGCAGCTGGTGATAAAGTAGGAGGAGCAATGCGAAGTTTGTGCCTACTGATTCCTAACCTATGCATTGTGTCATAAGCTTTGTTATAATCCCAATTATTGTCTTTGACAGCTTTCCATACATCTCCGTCTGACCAGTCATAAATAGGTCTTGCATAGTAAGTTCCGTAACTATTTTTTCCTTTTGTTAGATAACCCTTACTTGACATTAAACCCATTTTACGAAGCATTGATTCATCAGTTCGTAAACCCAAGACAGCATAAAGATTTTTACCCTTTGCAGGTGGAAACTTTTCTTCGCTAATAAGACCTTGTATATTCTGCTCGTGAATTTTTTGAGCAAAGTCTGGTGGAGTACGTACCCACTTATCTTCTGTAAGTGCAGAGTCAAAAACCCAGAAATAAGGATTTTGACGATTAAAGATATTGACAACTGGTTGATTAGCATAAATCCAATAAAATTTAACTTCTGGACGCATAGCAACTCTTTCTGCATACTCAAAAGTACCGGGATACATAATTTCTTCGTCCCGCATAATAACTTCAACAGGAAGTCTTCCTGTCATAGTAGCTGCTATGATGCAAAGCTCAAGACAGATACCTGAATCCTTTCCTGCTGAAAATGAAACGATTACTCTATGTCCATCCTCATACAGTTTTATCATTCTGTCAAGTGCAGCGTCAAATACGTTTTCAATGTTATAATGTCTGGGCATTTTTCTGTCCATTAATAGTTAAGAAATAAAAGTTATCAGGAAAAAAGTAAGAAAACAATCTGTGCTCAAGATTGAAGATGAACTTAATAATTCTTAGACTTAGAAATTTTGATAAAGAATCACTAAACCAAGTAATGCCAAAGATTTTCTTTTTGTTAAATCGTGAAAATAAGGATTCAATTTCTTTATGGTTAAAGAATGTTGCTGGTGAAGTAATATTGAATTTGTTTAAGATATAACTTTCTCTTGAAGAATAATTTCGTCCATAAATCATTACAAAAAACTTACCGTTTGGCTTTAGTACTCTTTCAATTTCTTGAACTGTCTTTGAGTGGTTAAGTGAATAAGAAAAGCTACCGAAAAGCGAGATAACCGAATCAAAACTATTATCTTCAAAAGGCATATTTGACATATTACCTTTGAAGAAAAAATGTTTAGGAAACTTACTCTTACTAATTTCAAGCATACTTTCGGAGATGTCTAATCCGAAATAGTTTTCAGGTGATAAATCAATATTCTCCAATACTATGCCTGTACCGCTACCTACATCAAGAACCTTACCTTCAAGAAAACCGTTATCAAGTAAGTATTTGAAAACAAAGTCGTTTTCGATTGCGTGAATAGGTTCGTTATAGCATTCATCATAAACCTTGCTCAATCTGTTGTAAATGAGTTTTGGCGTTTCTTTGCTCATTTCATTTCAATCCTAAAAAAGTTATGTAAAAGTTCTATTTCAGCATTAAATCTGTATCAAATTTTGAAAAAAGTCAAAATTCAACATCACAAAACAACGGAATTATTCTGCAACGGTAAATGCACCGAGTACCCACACTCAATACTTGCAAATTTACTTGTACTCGTTACAAGTATTCGATACATACACCGAGTGCTTTTTCGCTTGCATAGAATTTAAATAGTTTTGCGGTTGTTGTAGTGTAAAATTTTTGAAATCAAGTATTATGTGGAAAGAAGTATTCAAAGCAGGCAAGCATACAGATGCAAACGGAAACGAGCGTGAATGGAGTTCCGAAGATATAGATGCAATCATATCAAAGTATAACAATCAAATGCCTGATGATAAGCATGAAGCACCAGTTGTAATCGGGCATCCTGTGAACAATTCGCCTGCATACGCTTGGGTTGAATCTCTCAAGAAAGATGGTGAAACATTACTTGCAAAGTTCACTCAGATTGACCCTGAATTCGAGCAACTTATCAAAGAAGGCAGATACAAAAAAGTATCTATTGCTCTTTATCCTGATATGATGCTAAGACATATTGGTTTTCTTGGTGCTATTCCACCTGCAGTAAAAGGTTTGAAAGACAGTGAATTTAATGGAAGTGAATCATTTATCTGCTTTGGAGAACTAAAAGGCAACACAATTACAACAGAAACGGAGCAGAATGACAAGAATGCTGGAACAAACAACCAGCAAAATTTGAACACAAAGGAACAGATGTTCAACACTTGTTCAACAGATGTTGAGCAAAGTGGTAACAAAATCCAACAAATTAAATTAAAGGAAATTAAAGAAAAGAATATATATTCTTCTCCCTCAAAATTTAGCAATTTTGAAGGACAGGAAAAACCTTTTTCACCCAATCAAAAATCAATCAATTTTCAAGGAGGCAATATGCCCGATAAATATTCAAAGCTATTTCAGGAATTGTTGGGGTGGCTTGGTTCTACATTCAACGAAGAAATTGCTAATCAGACCGCAGAAGAACTTGAGAGGATTAAAAGCAAATATCTCAATGGTTCTGAATCGAAAACCGAATCAAAGACTGCCTTAGAAGCAAGTGAGCCTGACGTTAAGCAAAGTAAAGAGTTTCAAGAAATGCAAAGGAAACTTGAACTTCTCGAAAAAGATAACCGAGATATGAAGTTCAATGATTACTTCAAATCTCAATTAGGTCGTTTAGTACCAGCACAAAAACCAATCGTTAAACTTGCTTTTGAAGCAATCCAAGATAACAAAGGATTTGAGTTTTCGGAGAATGGGAACATTGTTAAGATGTCTGGAGAAGATTTGATAAAAAGACTTATTGAATCTTTCCCGATGCAAATTGAGTTCAATGAAATCGCTAAGCAAAATGCTTATAGTGATTCAAATGACCTCGAAAGTCAAAATAAGTTTATTGAAGAATACTATCAGGGGAGATAAGAAATGAGTATTAATCTTGGTATAACAAAACTTACTGACATTGAGCCGTATAATGATATTTTTGCAGGCTTACATCCAACAATGGAAGTAAGTGAAATAGTCATTTTATCAGGGCAGAACCTTAAACGAGGTGCTTGTCTTGGTCTAATCAATGCAGAAGCAAATCCTAACAACGGAAAATATACCCTTTGGGATGAAGATTCAACAGATGGCTCTGAAGTTCTTTGCGGTATAATAGGTTGCGATGTTGATGCTACAATCGGTGATGGCAAAGGGTTTATGTATGTTCACGGAGAATTTCTAAAATCAGGTCTTAGTGCCGGACACGAAATTATTCCGGGTGTTTATAATAATGGCTCAATAGTGATTAAGGAGGACAAATAATGAGTGCTTTAATTGATATGTTTGAAGCAAGAAGTTTGACTAATGCAATAAATCGTGCAAAAGTTATAGAACCTTTTGTTTTAAATACATTCTTCAAAAACAAACAGTATCACGCTGCAGATAAGATAGACATTGAGATAATGACTGGTTCGGACAAATTAGCTCAATTTGTAAACCAACACGAAGGTGCTATTCAGATTAAGAAAGCATCGAAGATAGTTAAAACATTATCTTTGCCAAGAACCTTTGAAAAGAAACTATTTACAGCATTGGAACTTGCTAACTATAAGTCTATCGGCAATATATATGTAACAAGTCCCGAAGAGAGAACCAGACTTGCCAACCAAATGATTCTCCAAGAGCTTGAAGAACTAAAAAACAGAATCATTCGCAGACGTGAGCAAATGGCTTGTGAAGCTTTATCCATCGGCAAACTT
This sequence comes from uncultured Ignavibacteriota bacterium, assembly GCA_937983305.1. Lineage (GTDB taxonomy): Bacteria > Bacteroidota > Ignavibacteria > Tepidaquicellales > Tepidaquicellaceae > DSSM01. The sequence continues at coordinate 10,138 of CALKAJ010000250.1, forward strand.
ACTGTAAGTCAAGACAATATTGACTTTTCGGTAGATTTTGAATTTGAGAATAATGTTCATCTTGTTACTCTTGGTTCGACTGCTAAATGGAGTGAAACAACTTCCAAACCTTTGATGAATATAAGGTCTTGGAAACGAGATATTATGAAACGTTGTGGAATGAACGCAGATATTCTGATATTGGGAAGTGAAGCCGCAGATGCCTTTGTAGCAAACGAATCCATAAAGAAAGAACTTGACACAAACAACAATCGGGTTGGTGTAATGGATTTGACTCAATCTCCTACCAGAACAGGAATGTTTATAGGTCGCTTGATGGGAGTTGATATTTACGAGTATAACCAGCAATATACAAAGGCAGACAATACAACTGCAGATATGATTAATCCAAAAAAAGCAATTATGGTTGCAAGCAGTTCACCGGGTTTCCGAGTTCACTACGGTCCTATTTACAGAATAGAAAATGGTAATTTGAAAATCTATCAAAATGAATTGTTGGTTGAAACTAATACAAACGAAGATAAGACTGCTTTGGATTGGAAAGTGGAGCAAAAGAGTTTACCGACTATTCACGAACCTAACGCTATCATTTCGGCTACGGTATTGTAATGTATTGCACAGTTCAAGATATAGTTGATGATTTAACTGAAAAAGTTGTTGCTCAATTAAGCAACGATGAAGAGCCAAATGTTGTAAATGATGAAATTGTAAGTAAATACATTTCGGACGTTACACAGATAATTGACGGTTATCTTAGAGGCAGATATGAATTGCCACTTATAAATGAACACTCAATACTCAAAAAGATTTGCATTGACATTGTGAAATACGAGCTTTACAAACGAAGAGGGAAAGTATTCGACAATATACAAAACTTTTACAAAGATGGCATTGCAACACTCGAAAAGATTCAGAAAGGAATGATTACTTTGAACGAAGGCACAGCAGAATCAAGACCAGGATTCTTTTTAGTTTCAGAAAGAAAACCTGTTTTTGATAGAACAAAGTTGGAGAATTACTGATGATGATAACAGAAATTGAATCTGCTATTGTTGATAAGCTAAAAATTGACATTCAAGACTTAGCAGTTGAGCCATTTCCTGATAACGTCAAGGATTACGAGTTATTACACCCAAAAGGTGCAGTACTTGTGAGTTATGAAGGTTCTAACTATACTAATCCAAGAATTGAGCAACAAGCAAGGATGCTTGAATTTGATGTTATCGTAATCGTTAGAAACCTACGTTCACATCTTGGAGCTTATGAAACTCTGGACAGAGTGAGACAGTCGCTAACGAATGACCTACTTATTGAAAATATGAAATTATATCCTATTTCAGAAAAGTTTTTGTTTGTTGAAGAAGACAAGTGGCACTACGAAATAAGATTTATGCTTCCAACAGTTTATTTTATTGGAGAATAACGATGGACTTTGCAAATGGATTGATTAACAATGCTATACAATTCGGACTTTTGATAGTTGGATTGATTACTTTCTATTTTATGCTTAAACTTGATAATAGGAAAGCAAACGAAGAAGTATTTTCAAGTAAGTTAGCCGAAATCGAGAAGTTTAACAATCTCGAAAAAAGAGTTAAGCTACTCGAACAGAGAGTTGATTTATATGATGACTCAATTCGGAAAGAACTTGAAGACATAAAAAAATTACTGAATGACTTAAACAAACAATTTCATAATCATTTAACATCAAATCACAGGAGTTAAAGATGGACACTAAAATTAAATCAGCCATTGATTTCGTGCTTAGAAATGTAGTTTGGCTTATCATCGGAATTGTAGCAGTTTTCTTCTTACGTCCGGGAACAGCTGAAATACAAACTTTTCTTTTTATAGCAACCCTTGAAGCAATAGCATTATCTTTATCAGGAATAGCTCTATTTACCTACACTAAGATACCTTTCACAAAACTAATTATGGAAGGTGATGACAAAGAGCTTAATAGTGTTGAAAGACATTCCATAATGGTTGTATTAGGTTATATATTCTTGGGAGTGCATATATTGGTTGGTCTTGTTGTTTTAGGTGTATATATCGCACAGTTTTCGCATTAAGGAATAACTATGAAAAGATTTGTTATCATAACGATATTGCTTCTTTTAGTCGCCACCGTTGAAACTTTTTCTGCTTCAAGATATTTAATATCTTGTGATAGTGACCTGTTAATGGTTTCTCGTGATAGTTTACTATCGCAAGTAGGTATTAAGGAAAAAACTGGAAGAAATGATGGACGTGATGTTGAAGCTTACCTTAGAAGCGTAGGGTTGGCAAAAGGTAATCCTTACTGTGCAGCAGGACAATATTGGTGTTTTTACTCATCAGCAAAAGATTTGGGATTGCCTACTAAATCTATCCCAATTCATAAAACAGGTTCTACCGTTACTATGTTAAACCACGCTATAAAGATTGGTCAAAAGACAAATTCTAATCCTAAGGTTGATGATTTGATGTTTTGGAGAAGACCAAACCAGTGGAGTGGACACGTTGAACGGATTATTGAAGTGAAAAAAGCGGGTTGGGTTGATACTATCGGTTTCAATACAAGTTCTGGAGATATTGGTTCTCAAGATGATGGTGGTGGCGTTTATAAGCGTAAACGAAATATTCATCACTTTTTAGGTAGAATGGTTGTTAGAGGTTTCATAGGATTTAAAACAGTATGAAAGAAAAGTATCATTTATTAACAGGGATAGTTCTATTAGCAATATCTATGCTTTTATGTTTTTACTTGGGAAGAAGTTCAAAGCATTGCAATGAATTCACAAGTGTAATTACTAAACGAGATACTGTCATCATAGTTAAACAAGCTGAACCTATAACAATTGAAAAAGCAAGGACAAAACTCATTTTTAAGCGTGATACTATTATTGAAACGAAACCATTTACTGCTATTATTGATACCATTATCAAACGAGATACGGTATATGCAAAGTTTGATTTCCCTGAAAACAGTTTCGATCTTTGGATTAGGAAGAAACCTGATAGCACGATGGTTCATACGATTTATATCACTAAAGAAATCGTGAAAGAAAGACCTTGGTGGGAAGCACCAGCTTTCACATTGGGAGGCACAATCGTTGGTTATGTCATAGGTAAATCCTTCGATAAAGATTGAGGTTTTTTATGTGGATTCAGAAAGCAGAAATTATTGATGGTGAAATTAGGTATAACATACTGGGTAAAATCAAGTTAAATGAGCTTGATACAGGTATAGCAGATAAACACTATATTCACGAACAGAGTTCTGCGAGTAATGTTTGGCACGTAAATCATAATTTAGGTAAGAACCCGGCAATATCTACAGTTGACAGTTCAGGAACAGTCGTTTATGGCAATGTAGAACATATTAATGATAACGAACTTAGAATTTTATTTAAGTATCCATTTTCAGGCAAAGCATATTGTAATTAGGAGAATCAAATGCCGATACCATTTTTAAACGATATTGATTTATCAGGCGTACTGACTTTACTTAACGGTACTGGTTATTTAGACCTTGATAAGAATGAAATTAGACAGGCAGTAGTTCAAAATCTTGCTTCTGAGCCAGCTTCTCCATTGGCCGGGCAGTTAATTCATAATACTGCAAAAACTGATACAGTTAAAGGCAACGGGAAATTAGGTTACAGAACAGCTACATCTTGGGTTTATCCTGATATGGAAAAATCTCTTTATGATACCAACAATAACGGTAAAGTTGATGTTGCCGATAATTCCGACTTATTGAATAATCAAAATGGTGCCTACTATCTGAATAGGATTAATCATACTGGCACACAAACTTCCTCAACGATTTCAGATTTTGTTGAAGCTTCTCAAGATGCTATTGGTGGTGCATTAATTGATACTAATTCAATTGACTTTACTTATGATGACACCAATAATCAAATAAAAGCAGATGTTAAGATAGTTTCGGGTGGTGGAATTGAAATTGTTGCTAATGGTCTCCAATTAACTAATACAGGAGTTTCTGCCGGTACTTATACTAAAGTAACAGTTGATGTGAAAGGTAGGATAACATCTGCAACAAATTTAAGCTCTGGAGATTTACCTTCACATACCCACACATCGAGCAATTTAACTGATTTCCATACAGCTGTAAGAACAAACAGACTTGACCAAATGGCTGTTCCAACAACGTCTAGATCGGAAGAGCGTCGTGTAGGGAAAGAGTGTAGATCTCGGTGGT
>CALKAJ010000251.1 GCA_937983305.1 uncultured Ignavibacteriota bacterium
TGATTGCATTTTGCCATTGTATTGAAGAAGGGTGATAAGTCGGAACAAAATCCACAACCGGAGTTGAATTTGGATATGCTCCGATGTAAACCGAATCATTCCTTACATAATTCAGAGAATATGAACCATCCGGCTGAATTTGTACAGAATCCAATTTTATTATTTCACCTGTTGCCCTGTTAATCTTTATTGCTTTGACATATCCTGAGTTTACTGTCTGAAAGTTATCTGAAAATTTTACATTTCCTGAAATTATATATCTTGGAAATGATACTGTATCACCATAAACAGTTCCATTTATTACGCAGCCTTTCATAAATTGGTATTCTGTTACCGGAGGAGGTTCTCCCCAACCATAAGATATTAGTCCGAAATTTTTGGCATATCTGCCGGTTCCAACAATCAAACCGTCATAATTAAATCCTTTTGTGGATACGTTTGGAAAATTAAAAACGTTCATAATTTGTGTATCTGCGGCTATTCTCCAATTAAATGCACCAAATATACATGTGATTCTATCACCTGGACCCGAGCCCAAGCTGTCAATAATTTTATCGTTTGGATATTGTCCGCACCCCTGGCCTGGATAATATGCCAATAAATTACCGGATGCAGTATCATATCTTACCCAGTTGGTTCCTATATAAGGGAATCCCTGACAGTAAAAATATTTTTTCCCGCTTATTAAAGTATCTTTTGATATAACCGCTCTGGTTATAGTCGAATCAGTTAAATATATCGAATAGTATTTGTAAAGAAAAACATTACCGACAGAAAGCGGAAAATATCTTGCTGAAGCCGTATCAGGAGGTAAAGTATTTCCACCTGTATTAGTATGTAATATGATTGAATTATTCCCGACTGCCCATCCATAAATAGAATCAACCATAGAAATTGAATTGATGCTCGTAATTCCAAAGCCTTCAATTTGTGTTATCCAGTTTAATCCACTGTTATTTGTATAATAAATTCCGTTAAGTGATGCAAATCCTTTGATTTGATTTATGAAAATTATGTCATTTACAAAATTATACGGGAATAAAGTCTGAGACCAATTTATCCCACCGTCTATAGTACTTGCTAAATAGTTAATGTTGCTGTTTATAACTCTGAAAAGAACCTTACCGGTATTAATATCGGTGAAATGAAATTTATCATAATGAATATAAAACCTTTTAGTTAATGTAGAAAAAGTACTTCCATAATCAGTTGTCTTAAATATATAAGCTGTATCATAACCTCCAACATCGTAGGCAAAATTTCCTGAAATATAACCTGTTCCGGAATTGAATAACGCAATGTCATTCCTTGAAATATTATCTGCTGTTAAAACCCAGTTTACTCCACCATTTGTAGTTTTAATAAGACCTCCTATGGTATTGCTTGTCCCCCATCCTTTCATAGTTACAAATCCTGAATTTCCATCAAAAAAATCAATACCTGTTATTTCGGCACTTCCAAAAATTATCTCATCAAATATTTTTAAAAATGAATATCCGGAATTTGTAGTTTTATAAATCACAATGTTTGTAGTATTAATTTCTCCTTCGTAAATTTTGCCGCCTGCATAATATCCCGTAGATGAATTGATAAACTTAATTTTATCCAGCGAACAAACAGTTGAAATATTCGTAATATTCCAGTTTTTCCCTCCATTGGTTGTACTTGCGGTAAATCCTGAATCACCCGAAATAAAGGCGTCCATCTTATTGAATGCGTAAATACACTTAAGGTTTTTGTTCAAATTCAAATATTGTAAGTTCTGTTTTCGCCAGCCAATTTGTGCGTCTGCCGCAGATGAAGTAATTAACAATACGAATAAAGCAAAAACTAAATAAATATTTTTCATAATATAAAATATTTTTATTAATTTAATTTATTTTTATACTCTTTTAATTTATAAGCGCTTTTCCAGAATGTTTCAAAAACTTTTACCATACTTTCAGCATAATCTTTATTCCTGATTATTAAGTCAGCTTCTTTATGTCTCTCTTTGCTTCTATCAGCGATGTTCATCATCACGATTTCTCTGTCAAATATAGTCATGTTTGGTACCTTTTCATTGGTTAGTTTAACCTGCTCACCGCTTTTTTCGAAATATTCGACCGCTCTTATTAAATCTTCTCCGCTTCCTTTAGCAAGATTGTTCCCGCGGATTATCTTAAAATTATCGCATAGTTCATAAACAGATTTTATTGTTCCTCCGTTATTAATAAATCTTTTTGCAGTATCATCAATCTCATCTGACGAAAAAAATTCAAGCCTTACCATATATAAAATCTCTTTTTTTGTGTTTTTAAGAAGTTCAATAAATTTTGCTTCCCTATGTTGATTGTAGCCCTTAATTAATTCGATATTGACAATATCTGCTGCTTTTTCATTCGTACCATATAGAGGTTTTATTTCATTAAAGATATTTTCAAGTCTTTGCAATTCACTTTCGAATAACTTTTTTCTGTCTCTTTTTATTTTGTCAAGAATTATCTCCGGCTTTATTATTTCATATTTCAGAATTTTATCTGTTTTAATTTCATTGCAATATCCCTTCTTTACAAATGTTCGCAATATTTCGTATATCGAATTCCTTATTACTTTGGAATCTTTTGCAATATCCGGAACACTCATTACTCTCCCACGTAATAAAGATAAAAAAACCTTTGCTTCGTATTCCTTAAACCCTGTTTCAATTAACTTATCTAAAATATCATTCTTCATTATTTGTTGTAGCTTTAAACTACTACAAATTAATTTTTATTTTCCATATTGTCAAGTAAAAAAAAAACGACTCCATTTGGAGTCGTTTTCATTTATAAATATTTTAAAAGTCCGGACTATTTGCTTTCTGCTTCTTTTTGTTTTTCGTAGTCTGCAATAATCTTTGTTTCTACTTCCTTAGGTACATCTTCGTAATGCGAGAAGCTTCTGCTGTATGTTCCTCTGCCTTGAGTAAACGAACGGAGTTTTGAAGAATACCCGCTCATTTCGGATAGCGGAATTAATGCTTTTAATACCTGCAATCTTCCTTCGGATTCCATACCCATAATTTTTCCTCTTCTTGATGATACGTCACCTGATACAGCTCCCATAAATTCTTCGGGGAATTTTATGTCAACATTATAAACGGGCTCAAGTATTACGGGATTTGCATCCTTGAAACCTTTCTTGAATGCCTGAGTTGCCGCAAGTTTAAACGACATTTCGTCCGAGTCAACTGTATGGAATGAACCGAATGTTAATCTTACTCTTACGTCAATCACCTTACATCCTATCAGTACGCCCGCTGACATTACTTCTATTATACCTTTTTCAACTGCAGGTATGAATCTTCCTGGAATAACTCCGCCGACGATTTCATTTACAAACTCAAAACCTTCGCCTCTTTCTCTCGGCTCTATTGTAATTACAACGTGTCCAAACTGTCCTTTACCGCCTGTTTGTTTTTTATGGCGATATTCAATTTATTTAACAGATTTGCGAATCGGTTCTCTGTATGGAATTCTCGGCTCTTTAACTTCAACTTCAAGGCTGAACTTAGATTTCATTCTGTATATTATTGTATTAAGATGAATTTCACCCTGTCCGTGAATTAAACTTTGATTTATTTCAGGGTCATAATTTGCAATAAATGTCGGATCTTCCTCGTGGAATGAATGTAAGCTCTGTGCAAGTTTATCTTCATCACCTTTTCTCACAGGAAATATTGCAAGTGTCATATTCGGATTTGGATATGAAATCTTTTCAAGTACAACCGGATTTGATTTTATACATAGAGTGTTATTCGTATGAGTGTCCTTTAATTTTACAACAGACGCTAAATCTCCGCATATTGCCGTTGAAAGCTCTTTTCTGTCTTTGCCGTTCATTGTATAAATCTGCGCCAATCTTTCGGGCTTTCCGTTCGATGCATTTATCATATCAAGACCGGGGGATATTTTCCCTGAATATACTCTGAAGAATGAAAATTCACCTACATTTCTCTCGGACATTGTTTTAAATACAAATAAAACCGGGTCTCCGTTTATATCAGGTTTAATTTCAATTTCTTCGTCGGTTGAGGTCTTTATCGCTTTCGACGGGTGTCTGTCAACAGGAGATTCGGTATAATCTGAAATGAAATCCAATAATGGTCTTACACCTACATTTGTTACTGCTGATATACAGAATACCGGGAATAATTTTCTTTCTATCATTCCCTTCTTTATTCCGGCTCTCAAATCTTCTTCAGATAAACCGCCGGTTTCAAAGAATTTCTCCATTAATGCTTCATCTTCAGAAGCTATTGCTTCTACAAATGCCTGATGATATTCATCTGCCTTTGCTTTTAAATCTTCCGGTATTTCTTCTTCGGTATATTCGCCTTTTCCGTTAAGATTGAATTTTAAAATCTTCATTCTCATAACGTCAACAATCTGGTGGAATCCCATTCCCTGGTCAACAGGAAACTGAACAACAGCTACTTCAGGTCCGAATGATTCTTTTATATGTAAAACCGTCTCATCAAAATTAGAATTTTCAGTGTCCAATTTATTGACAAGAATTATTATGTTGTTTTCATTTTCTTTTGTATATCTGAAAGAAGCTTCTGTTCCTACTTCAATTCCTTTAAAAGCATCTACTAAAAGTAACGATGTATCGGTTACTCTTAAAGCTGACTTCACTTCACCAATAAAATCCATAAAACCCGGAGTATCAATAATATTTATTTTCCTTACATCTCCCGTACTGTCTTTCCACATAACATTCAGCAAAGAAGAATTAATTGAAAGTTGTTTTTCAATTTCGTCTTTATTGAAATCGCTGACTGTATTTCCTTCTTCAATTCTTCCAAACCTTGTAGTTGCTCCTGCTGTATATAAAATTCCTTCGGATAAAATGGTTTTTCCGCTTCCGCCGTGGCCAATCAAAGAAATATTCCTAATTTGTTCAGATTTATAATCCGGCATATTTTAGCTCCTTAATGGTAATATTATTTATAAAATTTATATAAACTGTTAAGATAATATTAAATTATTATATTTTAAAGACCTTTAGGGATACCAAACTTTTTTGACTGTAATATGGAACCCTAAATAATTATATTGCATTATATATTGTAAATGTTAGACTTATGCCAAAGCAGTTACCTATTACATATTACGGATTAGAAATTCTCAGAGCTGAAAGTAAACCCGTTACAGATATTAACGGGAAAACAATCAATTTTATTGAAGATATGTTCTATACAATGCATAATGCAGACGGTATCGGGCTTGCAGCTCCTCAGGTGAATTCCGACTTACAGATTGCTCTTATTGATATTTCTATTATTGATGAATACAGAAAAGTAAAACCGCTTGCTTTAATAAATCCGGAAATTCTCGATGCCCGGGGTGAAATCATCATTAATGAGGGCTGTTTAAGTTTACCCGCTTTAAGAGGTGATGTATCAAGACCTGAGAAAATTAACCTTAAATATCTTGATTTAAACGGTAAAGAAATTATACGTGAATTTGACGGTTTTATAGCAAGGGTTATTCAACACGAAATTGACCACCTGCACGGTAAACTTTTTATTGATTATTTATCGGAAGAAGATTTGAAAAAAAATAAATCTTTGATAAAAAAAATCAAAAACCGGAAAGTAGATACCGATTATCCGTTATTTGACCCTAAAAGTATCTTAAAAGTAAAATGAAAATTTTATTCATGGGAACGCCTGAGTTTGCAGTTCCCTCTCTCGGGATATTACTTGAAAATAATTATGAAATACCTGCAGTCGTTACTGTTCCTGATAAACCTAAAGGACGCGGACTTCAAATGCAGTTCCCGGCGGTAAAGCAATTTGCAAATGAAAACAATTTGAATGTTTTACAACCCGTATCTCTGAAAGATGAATCCTTTATAAAAATACTTAAATCTTATAATCCGGATTTAATTATTGTTGTTGCTTTCAGAATATTACCCCGGGAAGTATATTCTTTACCAAAAATCGGCTCGTTTAATTTACACGCTTCATTACTTCCCAAATACAGAGGTGCCGCTCCAATAAACTGGGCTCTTATAAAAGGTGAAGAACAAACAGGTGTAACAACTTTTTTCCTTCAGGATAAAGTTGACACAGGAAATATAATTTTACAAAAATCAATTCCGGTTGAATCATCGGATAATGCCGGTACTCTGCACGATAAGTTATCTGTTCTCGGCTCTCAAACTGTCCTTGAAACTGTTAAATTGATTGAATCCGGGAAATATTCCTTACAGAATCAGGACGACTCACTTGCTACAAAAGCACCTAAAATTTTCAAAGACGATTGCAGAATAAACTGGAACCAAAAATCGGATATTATTTTTAATTTTATAAGAGGTCTCTCCCCATATCCTGCCGCTTTTTCCTTTTTACAAAACAAGCAAATAAAAATTTTTTCCTCTGCTTTGACTTCACTTCCATCAACCGGTTTGCCGGGAGTTGTTTCAATTATTCAAAATAAACTTTTTGTAAATACCCTCGATTATCTGCTGGAAATCCGCGAACTTCAACTTGAAGGCAAAAAACGAATATCCTCTTCAGATTTTATAAACGGATTACAGTCTCAAATAGATTTATTTTTCGAATAATATCATCCGGGTTCCCCCACTAAAAACATCCGTTCTCTTCCAGTTCGTTCTGAGTCTTGATATACTGCTCCCTGTATTTTGAGTTTGTAGAATCAAATTTGAATTTCTGATATGCTTCGTCAAATTTAGTTTTAAGATAATCACATTTAATCCTTTTGGAATATGGACTATCATCATCCGTTATTATTACAAATGCCTTCGGGTTACTGCTTAGATATTTTACCGAAAACTTTTCTCCGACAACCGGATAAGCATAACCTTGTGCCGGCTTCGGATATAAATTAAAATCTGCATCTTCAAATGTAGTTTCAATTTTCTCTTTTTCCTTTGTCTCAATGATAATTGTGTATTCCATTATCCAGTAGTCATTATACTGATTATTAGTTTGTCTTATGCTTACGGTTACTGCTGTTCCTTTCTCACCGATTCCGTTTATTAAATTTCCTGCAATTGTATGACCGAAAAAAACGTTAAAATTACTGTATATAAAAATTAAAATAGCAAATATTCTTATATATGTCTTTTTAGTAGAAGTTTTACTTTTAGAGGAAAAATAAAACAAAATCCCCGCAGCAATATAGCCGGCAAAAAGTGTAATTATATTATACTCTGCCATTGCAAAAAAGATTGATGCTATTAATTCAAGCATAATTATTGTTTTTGTTGAACATTATATATTTTCTTCGCAATACAATCTCTGAATTTAAACATCTTTCATTTATTAATATATTTCCATTTTTTCAATGTTTTAAAATTGATAAATTGCAGATTAATATGATTTTATGACCAAATAACTTTATGATAAATTTTACCGAGAAGTTCTTTGATTTAAGGCTTCTTAAAATTGCAGATATTAAGCTTCACGAAACAACCGAAACCAAAAGAATGAGGCGCATTTTTGACAGAATTGCAGCAAGTAAGTATCTTATGAATCCTGTAATCGTTGGTTTACATAAAGGTGAATATATTTTGATAGACGGAGCAAACAGGCTTAGTTCACTCGAAGAAATCGGCTGTAAACTTGCCATTGCTCAGATTATAGATTACTCAAATCCGAAAATTAAGCTTCGCACCTGGAATCATCTGATATATAATACTTCACTTGATGTTTTCCTCGGTTATTTTGATTCTGTTAAAATAAAATACAAAGAAGTAAAAATATCACGAGCAGAAACCGCCTTGAAGAGCGGAATAAATCACATTGCAATTTCGGACATATCAACCGGAAAAACATATCTTGCAACTCTGCCTAAGCAATTCGATAAAATCGTAAAGACTGTTAATTCCATAACTAAATTATATTTTAACGTATATCCTTTTGACCGCTCTGAAGAAGAAATCAAACTTAGTGATGTTATCAGATATACACGCAAAAACGGAGTCATACTTCAATTTCCTCGTTTTAAAAAGCAGGATGTTATAACCGCCTCAAACGGCAAAAATAAAATTCCTGCGGGAATCACCCGGCATCTGCTAATCAACAGAGTTCTACACGTTAGATACGAAATAAACAAGTTAAGAGATGATATTGATATACCTGAAAAAACAGCAGAATTACAGAAGTATTTAATCGCAAAAATAGATAATAATAAAGTAAGACAGTACAGGGAATCTGTTATTGTTTTCGATGAATAAAATTTAATGTCAGCAGAATTTTTTATAGCAAGAAGATATTTATTTTCCAAACGCAGAATCAACCTTATAACAATCATTACTGCAATTTCGGTAATTGGTGTTACAATTGGTGTAGCTGCTATGATTATCGTTTTAAGCGTATTCAACGGATTTAATGAGAAAGTAACCAATATACTCGTGGGGTTTGATCCGCATATCAGAATCGAACCGGAGAACTCTTCAAAGCTCTCTAATCCTGACGAAATTATGTCTAAAATAAACGATTCCAGAATTAAATACATAGCTCCGTTCACTCTCAACAAAGGTATGCTAATTACTACCGGCTTTAATAAAGTAATTTTTGTTAAAGGGATTGACCCCGAAAAATCGGAAAATGTTTCGGGTTTAAAAAACTCCGTTATACTGGGAAATTTCGACCTCTCCGATGACGGTGATATAGGAAGCATAATGGTTGGTGTCAGCGTCGCTTACCGGTTGAAAGTAAATGTGGGAGACACTTTAACAATTGTAAGTCCTTCCGGGCTTGAAAATGCACTCACTCAATTCCTTGAGCCTGTTACAAAGACTTTTATTATCAGAGGTATTTTCAGTGCAGAAAACAAAGAATACGATTCGAGATATGCCTATATTTCAATTAATAATGCTCAAAAACTTTTCAAACTCGAAAATCAGGTCAGCGGTGTTGAAATGAGACTCGATGATATTAATTATTCCGAGCAGGTAAAAGAGCAAATACAAAAAAATATCGGAAATGAGTTTATGGTTCAAACCTGGTATGACCTTCACAAAGATTTTTATTCAATCCTTAAAGTTGAAAGATGGGTTGCCTTTATTATCCTGAGTCTTATTATCGCTGTTGCATCTTTCAATATCCTTGCTTCGCTTACAATGACAGTTATTGAGAAAAAACGGGATATTGGTATTCTTAAAGCAATGGGTGCTTCCGACAGTATGATAAGACATATTTTCCAGTTCGAAGGTCTTGTGGTAGGACTTATAGGAATGTTTGCAGGTTCCGGACTTGGTTTAACATTAACACTTTTACAAAAATATTTTGGAATTTATAAACTTGATTCATCTGTTTACTTAATTAACTCTCTTCCTGTTGAGCTGCGGGTAACGGATTTTATTTTCATTCCGGCTGCTGCACTTATACTGTGTCTTCTTGCGGCTCTTTATCCGTCATTCAAAGCTTCTAAACTGGATTCCGTTCAATCAATCAGATGGGAATAAAAAAAATATGAACAACGATATTATTGTCGAATTAAAAAATATTACAAAATCTTACAAGATTTCAAAAGAGCATAATCTTAATGTTCTCAAAGGCATTAACCTTAATATTCGCAAAGGTGAAATTGTTGCAATTGTAGGTAAATCCGGTGCCGGTAAAAGCACTCTGCTTCATATTATCGGGACTCTTGATAAACCTGATTCCGGCGAAATGCTTTTTGAAGGAGATAATGTATTTAACCTGAATTCATCAAAACTATCCGAATTCCGTGCAAAAAAAATCGGGTTCATCTTTCAGTTCCACCATTTATTGCCCGAATTTACCGGACTTGAAAATGTATTAATTGCCAATATGATTGCAGGATTCAAGGATGAAACAAAGGCAATGCAAATGCTGAAAGAAGTTGGGATAGATCACAGGGCAAATCATAAGCCTTCTGAAATCTCAGGCGGAGAAGCACAGAGAATTGCAATTGCACGGGCATTGATAAATTCACCCAATCTGATTCTTGCAGATGAACCAACAGGTAACCTTGACACCGAGAACGCAAATGCAATTATTGATTTAATTTTTGATTTAAGAAAAAAATTCAACCAAACATTTGTTATAGTAACTCACAACGAAGAATTTGCACAAAGTTGTGACCGCATTGTAAAAATGGCTGACGGTGTAATCATAGAATAATTTTACAATTTAATAACAGAATATAGTTTTTAATTTTTGTAACTTACGTAATAATAATTTTTTTTTATAATTTGAAACAAGTTAAAATTTCAACGAAGAATTTCGATTTCTTCTACGGTAAAAATCAGGCACTGTTCGATATATCCCTGGATATTCCCGAAAATCATATCACTGCCCTTATTGGTCCTTCCGGTTGCGGAAAATCCACTTATCTCAGAACTCTTAACCGGATGAATGATTTGATTTATGATACAAAAGTTAAAGGTGAAGTATTAATTGATGGAATTGATATTTACAAAGAAAGAATTGATGTTGTCGCTTTGAGAAAAAGAATCGGAATGGTTTTTCAGAAATCCAATGCATTCCCTAAATCTGTTTATGAGAATGTTGCTTATGGACCTAAAATTAACGGAATTAAGAAAAAAGCCGACCTCGATGAAATTGTTGAAAACAGTTTGAGAAGGGCGGCAATCTGGGATGAAATTAAAGACAGACTCTCTGATATGGCTACGGGTTTTTCAGGAGGACAGCAGCAGCGAATTTGTATAGCACGTGCATTAGCGGTAAAGCCTGAAATAATTCTTATGGATGAACCTGCTTCCGCTCTCGACCCGATTTCAACCGGTAAAATCGAAGAGCTGATTCACGAGTTGAAAAAAACTCTTACAATCGTTATAGTTACTCATAATATGCAGCAAGCCGCCAGAGTAAGTGATTTTACTGCGTTTTTCTACAATGGCTATTTAATTGAATATGCAAAGACAAGAAAAATATTTACCTCACCGGATAAGATTGAAACACAAAATTATGTCTCCGGAAAATTCGGCTAAAATTTAATGTTTTATATTTCAATTACAGTTACTAACTTTAAGAAAAATAAAAACTATGTATCAATATTTAGAAGAAGAACTTGAACAACTCAAAACCCGTATAATCAAAATGGGTACCCTCGTTGAAGAACAAGTTGAATTTGCAGTTAAAGCCCTTTTTGAGGGCAACGAAGAATATTCTAAAATAGTTATTGACCGCGATGATAAAGTTGATAAATTTGATGTTAAAATTGAAAGACATTGTCAGAAAATTTTCGCATTAACCCAGCCGGTCGCTGTTGACCTCAGGTTAATAATGGCAGCTTTATCTATCAATAAGGATTTGGAAAGAATGGGCGATATTGCAGTAAACATAGCCGAAAGAGTCTATCTGCTGAAAGACCATATCGAATTAATGAAAAATCTTAAAGTTGAGGAGATGGCAACAAAAACAAAGAAAATTTTGAAATGTACTCTTGACTCTTTTGTTAATAACGACCCTGAAATGGGTTAC
Source organism: uncultured Ignavibacteriota bacterium (assembly GCA_937983305.1). GTDB lineage: Bacteria > Bacteroidota > Ignavibacteria > Tepidaquicellales > Tepidaquicellaceae > DSSM01. Next base: position 11,468 of record CALKAJ010000251.1, read on the forward strand.
AGCGTTATAAAATCCGATTCCGTAATAGATAAACTTGACTGGGAAATTTTTGACCTCTGCATTAACGAAATGATGAATAATAAGGAACTCATAAAGCCTTGCAGTCTCATTGTTTCCGTTGCAAGAAATCTGGAAAGACTTTCCGACCATTGCACAAATATTGCAGAAGAAGTAATCTTTCTGTGGGAATCGAAAATTATTAAACACAGAAAAAACCTCGGAGTTGACCTTGAATCAAAACCGGATATCCCGGATTAATTTTTTTAATTTGCATAAGTTTATCTGTTTTGCTATTCTGCTTTCCTTTTTTACTACCCCCCTTTTAGCTCAACGCAGCGTTAAGGATTCTTTGCGAAAAGTTGATTCTATTAAAACTGCCGGTTATGATAAATTCAGAATAAATAAATCTTATTTGCTTGAAAATTCTTCTGATACAGTTAATCTCGATAACTGGCTTTGGAATGATAAAAGAAATCTTGCTGAAATTCTTTTTGAATTACCCGGATATCTTATTAATTATACAGGCTATGGCGGTAGAACAGGGATATCAGATTTCCGGTCAGGATATTTGAATTCGGAAATTAGTCTTTTTAAGGACGGAATTCAAATCAGTGACTTTAATTCTTACGTTGATATAGAAAATTTTTCAGTTAATGAAATAGCAAAAATCGAGGAAATTTCCGAAATTTCTTCCCCGCTCTATGGATATTCATCCAATAATAAAATTGTAAATATCATTACTAAAGATAATACTCTTCCCTATCTTACAGCTCAGTTGCGTTACACACAGGATAGAAATGATGCTCTTTATGGAGATTTTTATTTCAATTTCCCGCTTTCCCGAAAAGTTAACGTTATTTTCGGATTGGGAAATAACGGCTACGAAGGAGCTTATCAGAATTCCGCTATGAGTCTCTGGCGGTTCAGAACAAAGGTGAACTGGTACCCGTCAAAAAGTTTGAATATTAAATTTGATATGAATTATGCGAAACTTGAACGCAGTCTGAATGACGGCTTATATAACTCAACATCCGATACTCTCCTTGACCCGATATTTGCACGAGTTGTTTCAACGGACCTGTATGATAAAAATAATAATCTATTCCTCAATTTTAATGTAAAATATTCCCCTGCTTCACTTAAAACACTTCTGACAGATATTAATATATCGGTTCAGAATTATTTCAGGGAATACCGCTTTGGAGAGAAAAATCTTTTGACCGATACTTCAAAAGTATTTTCGAATCTTCATAACATAGTGTATTCTGTTGATGCAAAGCAGTATTTTTTTATTGAAAAATCTAAATCTTCGGATATAAATCTTTTAATAGGAACTAATTTCTCATACATTCCGGGCAATAGTTCATCTGCATATATTTATAAAAACATTACAACAAATACGGTTGATAACTTCACTAAAGAACCTTTTTCTCTTTTTTCAAGAATTAATGCCGCAATTAATAATTTTAATTTTTCCGGAGGAGTCAGAGGTGAAAGATTTGAAAGCAACAATAATTTATTTGCATTTGCGGAAGCAGATTATTATGTAAAATTGAACGAATCGGATTTTATTAAACTTTATTCCGGTATTAACTATTACTTCGATAGAAATATTCCGCAATATGCAACCACTTTTTCAACTGCGAATGCTTTTCCTCCCGCAAATTTCGTTGACAGCTATTTCATTAACGGTCTTCTGCTGTCATATAATCCCGTCTTTCTTGAACTAAAGCTTTACAACTACTTATTTGACGGTGAAATTAATTTTGCAAAAGCGTTTGCTTCCTCAGCCGGATTCCGTACAAGATATTTTAACGGGAATTTTAGTTTTGAAACTTCTTCACTTTCTTATCTTCCTGATTACATTTTGAAATCGGACATTTACTACCATAACATACTATTTGATAATCATCTTGATTTCAGAACAGGCATCAACATAAAATATATGCCAAAATGGAAACCGCCATCATATAATTCCGGAGCTTTAACTTTCATTTTTTCGGATAATAATCCCGAAATTGACTATTTTAATATGGATTTTTATGTGGCAGGCAGAATCGGAAAAGCCAACGTTGCTTTCACTTTTGCTAATTTATTCAACAAACTGAATTACACTTCCTCTATATATCCGTTTGATAACCGCGGAGGTCTGGCTAATGCTCTCGCCCGCTTTTCAATAACGTGGGATTTTAAGTATTAAGCAATTCCTCGCACCCACTGAACACCTCATCCGATGAAATCGTCTTAATACATTTAAACTCTTCTTCCCCTCCATATATGCAGCTCGCAGGTTTTGGCGAATTAAAAAAACAGGGACTGCAATCAAGCTCTTTGCGAATTATCTTATACTTCGTTTCCCACGGATAAAGCTCTTTATAGTTAGTATATCCGAATATTCCTACCACCGGAATCCCAAATGCCGCAGATGAATGTAAGAATGCAGTATCATTTGAAATAAATAATTTACAATGTGACAATCTTCCCATCGAATCCATATAATCGTTTGTTGAAGCTAAAATAATATTTTCGCCGGTTGATTTTTTAATTTCTTCATTTAATTCTGCTTCATTTCCAAAAAGTAATATAAAAGCATTTTTTTCATTAATCAGCCGTTTGCACAATTCAATATATTTCTTTTTATCCCACCGTTTATGAATATGATTTTTTAAAACAGATGAACCGGCGTGGATTCCTATTACTATTCTGTTTGAGGGATTCACTTCTTCAACCCAAAGCGAAGCGGACTTTTTAACTTCCTCCGTTAAAAATATTTCCATCGGACCAATTTCATTTTCTTTTACATCACAAATTAATCTAAGCGTGTTGATGTTTTGTATCACATTGTGAGTATCAGGTTGTTCATCCGACA
>CALKAJ010000252.1 GCA_937983305.1 uncultured Ignavibacteriota bacterium
TACGCGGCTGATACATTTTATTGGTAAGGATAATATAATTTTTCATGCGATAGTTTTTCCGGCAATGCTTGAGGCACACGGCGAATATGTTTTGCCGGAGAATGTTCCTGCGAATGAATTTCTGAATTTTGAAGGCGGAAAACTTTCTAAGAGCAAAGGTCACGGAGTGCTTGTGAAGGATGCCGTGAGGGAGTTTAATCCTGATGTAATAAGATATACGCTGGGTTCAAATCTGCCTGAGAATAAGGATTCGGAATTGAACAATGATGATTTTAAAATAAAAAATAATAATGAGCTTGCGGCGATACTTGGAAATTTTGTGAACAGGACGATTGTATTTGCGAAGAATAAGTTTGATAATCTGGTTCCGGAAAGAGGAGATGCGGATGCGGAAGTTCTTGGAGAGGTTGAGAAACTTGCCGGAGTTGTTTCGGAAAATTATGATGAGTACAGATTCCGCGATGCGATTTCATCAACGATGGATATTGCGAGATTTGCGAATAAGTATTTTAATGATTCGGAGCCGTGGAAGATAATAAAATCGGATAAGGAGAAATGCGGCAGTATTATAAATAACTGTATTCAGATATGCGGCTCGCTTGCAATTGCGATTGCACCTGTATTGCCGTTTACTTCGCAGAAGATTTTGAATGTGCTGAAGCAGGAGAGTTCAATTTTGAAATGGGAAAATATCGGTAAGGCGTTTGTGAAAGATAAAACAGAGCTTGGGGATAATGAGATTTTATTTCCGCAGATTGAGGATAAGCCTGAAGAGAAGGCAGAGGCGGAAGAAGTAAAAGAAGCGGAAGATAATCTGATTGATATAGATTATTTTAAAAAGATTGAGCTGAGAACTGCGGTTATACTTGAATGTGAGCCGGTGCCGAAGAGCAAGAAACTTTTGAAAATTATTTTAAAAGTCGGCGAGAAGAAGAAACAGATAGTTGCAGGAATAGCAGAGCATTATAAACCGGAAGAGCTTATCGGGAAAACTATCGTAGTTGTAAATAACCTGAAGAAATCGAAGCTGATGGGAGTTGAATCTCACGGAATGCTTCTTGCGGCGAAGAAAGACGGAAAGCTGAAACTTGTTACGCCTGAAGGTGAAATTGAAGACGGCGGAGATGTAAGTTGAGGTATGATTTATAATTTTAAGCATAGAAGATATGATTTTAATGCCCGTAGTTATGTTATGGGCATTTTAAATATAACGCCTGATTCTCTTTCAGACGGCGGGAAATATTACGGCGGGAAGGCAGAGATAGATAAGATATTGTTTGATGCGGTTAAGATGCAGAAAGACGGAGCGGATTTTATTGATATTGGAGGAGAGTCGTCGAGGCCGGGTGCGGAAGAAGTGAGTTTGAGCGAAGAGCTGGAAAGGGTTATACCTGTTATAGAAAAGCTGAGAGCTGAGATTGATGTTCCGCTTTCAATTGATACTTATAAGAGCGAGGTTGCGGAAGAGGCATTGAAGGCAGGTGCGGAAATTGTGAATGATATAAGCGGATTCAGGTTTGATGATAGGATTGCTGAGGTTACTTCGAAATATAATGCGAGCTGTATTCTGATGCATATTAAAGGAACTCCGAAAGATATGCAAAAGAATCCGGTTTATGAAAATGTTGTTGAGGAGGTATATAGCTATCTGGAAGAATCGGTGAAGATAGCAAGGGATGAAAATATTAAACAGATAATAATTGATGCGGGGATTGGGTTTGGGAAAACTTTAAAGCATAATCTCGATTTGATTAATAATCTTGGGAAGTTTTCGGGGCTTGGTTTGCCGGTTTTGATAGGATTGTCAAATAAAAGTTTTATAGATAAAATTTTTCCTACAGCAATAGATGAGAGACTTGCGGGTACGATTGCGGGGAATTGCGTTTCGGCATTAAATGGTGCGAACATTTTTAGAGTTCATAATGTTTTAGAGAATGTAAGAGCTTTGAAAATAACAGATGCAATTAAAGCAGAAAAAAATATTTAATGCCCGGAAAAAATACAGACATAGAAAAAACAGAGCTTGATATACTTGGAATGGAATGTGTAAATTGTTCGAACAGTATAAAGTCATTCCTCGAAAAGACAAGCGGCATCAGGTCTGTGACAGTTAATTATACTTCCGAAACAGCAGTTATAGAGTTTAATCCGGATGAAATAAATCTGGAAACGATTAAATCTCATATAAGGCAGCTTGGTTATGATGTAGCTGAGGATACAGACGAAGGTTCGATTGAAATGTCGAAGAAAAAAAATCTATTGTTTCAGAAGTATAATCTGATTGTTTCGGCAATTCTTACTGCGATAGTAATGGGAATTTCTATGAGCGGACATTTTCATTTTATTTCGTTTCTTCATTTTCCGGAAGAGATTTCTTTTTCGATTCAACTGTTGATAACCACAATCGTTGTTTTTGTATGCGGTAAAAAATTTCATACGGGTGCAATTTCGGTTTTCAGGACTTTTAATGCGACAATGGATACAACTATTTCAATGGGAACGCTTGCCGCATATTTTTTTAGTTTTGCAGTTTCGATAAATCTTTTGTTAAAGCTCAATATTGACGTTCTTAATAATGTTCACGAAGTATATTTCGAGACTGCTTCAATGATAATAACACTGGTGCTGACCGGTAATTATCTGGAAGCGGTATTGAAATCAAAAACGCAATCATCAATAAACAAGCTGAAAGGTTTGCAGGCAAAAGAAGTACTGGTGATAAGGGATAATGCTGAAATATTGATTCCATTCCGGAAAGTAAGGATAGGAGATATTGTGGTTTTGAAAGCGGGAGATAAGATTCCCGTTGAAGGAGAGATTATAGAAGGAATTTGCGTGGTTGATGAATCGGCTATGACCGGAGAGAGTAAGCCTGTTGAAAAAATAATTGGAGAGAATTTAATCAGCGGTTCGATTTTAATTAATGGTGCGGTAAAAATAAAAGCAGGTAATGTTGGGAAGGATACGATGCTTTCCAAAGTGATTTCGCTTGTGAAAGATGCATCGAACTCAAAGCCAAAGATTCAAAGGATTGCGGATAAAGTTTCGGCAATATTTGTTCCTGCAGTAATTATATTTGCGGTATTAACTTTTCTGTACTGGTTTTTAATAGACGGCTCTTCATTAAGCCGTTCACTTATTTTTTCCGTTTCGGTACTTGTAGTTGCCTGCCCCTGTGCACTCGGATTGGCGGCACCGATGGCTGTTGTAATTGGCATTGGCAGAGCGGCAGAATCGGGAATACTTTTTAACAATGTTGAAGCAATTGAAAAGATGAATAAACTTGATACGATATGTTTTGATAAAACGGGAACACTTACGAGCGGAGAGATGAAAATTCTTGATGTTTATCCAGAAAAGGATTTTAACAAAGATGAAGTGCTGCTATACACGGCTTCGCTTGAGAAACATTCGAATCATCCGATAGCAAAATCTTTAAGTCAGTTTATAGCCGAAAAAAATATTAAACCTTTTGACGATGTAGAAAATGTTGTTAATGAACACGGGATGGGAATTTCAGGTAAGGTAAAAGGAAAAGAAATTCTTATCGGGAATGAAAGAATGTTTTCGGAGAAAAATATAAAAATTAATTCAATACCGGACTACAAAGGGATTACGCTTTTTATCGGAATTGATAAATCATTAGCGGGAATAATTGTTTTTGAAGATGAGCTGAAGTCAAATGCTTTGGACACAATAGAAAGATTGCGGGAGCTGAACAAAGAGATATTTATGATATCAGGCGACAGCGAAGAAGTTGCAAAGGAGATTGCGGATAAACTGAAAATCGAAAAGTTTTCGTTTAAAACTCTTCCTGACGGAAAAGAAAAAATTATTTCAGGGTTGCAATCCGAAGGTAAGAAGGTGGCAATGATTGGTGACGGGATAAATGATGCTCCGTCTCTTGCAAGGGCGGATGTAGGAATTGCAATAGGTACGGGGCAGGATATTGCATTAGATACTGCCGATGTGATTTTAGTAAAAGGCAACCTGAATAATATAATTAAGGCGATTAATATTTCAGCAAAGACAGTTTCAATTATTAAGCAGAACTTTTTCTGGGCATTTTTTTATAACGCACTTGCAATACCGCTTGCGGCGGGAGTTTTAGCCCCTTGGGGTATTTATATATCCCCTATTATGGCGGCGATGTTTATGGCATTCAGCGACATAGTAACAGTTATGTTAAATTCACTTAGATTAAAAACAGTAAACATAAATTAAAAAAATATTATGAAAAAAATTACACTTGTTTTAGTATTTGCAATTCTTCCGCTTTTTATTTTAAACTGCGGGAAAGAAAATAATAACACTTCCAATAACAAGGAAATGAAAAGTGATACCTCAACAGTAAAAAGAACCGACCTTAATGCCGGCGGAGAAAATGTTTCTACAGTAGAATTCAAATGCGACGGTATGACCTGCGCAGGCTGTGAAAAAACCATTACAAAAAGCGTCAAGAATCTTGACGGTATAAAAGATATAATTGCAGATTTTAAAACAAAGACAGTTAAAATTGCTTTTGATTCAACAAAATCAGATATAACCACAATAGAGAAATCAATAAACGATGTTAAATATAAAACCGAAAGAGTAAAATGACGGAAAAAGTTGATTTTGATAAATATGCCGATGAATACGAAAAAACACTGACGGAAGATTTGGCATTCTTCGGTGAAGAGAGCGGATATTTCGCTGATTATAAAATTAAAATTGTAAAAGAAAAACTGCCTTCCAATCCGGCTAAGATACTTGACTTCGGATGCGGAATAGGCAGGAATCTTGAGTTCTTCAAAAAATATTTTCCCGATTCTCAGATATATGCTTGTGATATATCCGCAAAGAGTATAGAAATTGCCGGGAAGAAAAATCCGGAAGTTAATTTTTTTCTGATAACCGAAGAAAATATTTCAAAACATTCAGATACCTTTGATTTAATTTTCACTTCCTGCGTTTTTCACCATATAGAGCCTGAGAAACGAAAAGGGTCGTCATCTTATATTTTTAATATGCTTAAAGCAGGAGGATACTTCTTTAACTTTGAACATAATCCGTATAACCCGGTTACTTTAAAAATAGTGAAAGATTGTGTATGGGATGCCGATGCGATATTGCTGCAACCAAAGGAAACAATGGGACTTGCATCGGGTTCAGGTTTAGAAGTAATAGAAAAGAAATATACTCTTTTCTTCCCTGCATTTTTGAAATTTCTGAGATTTATTGAGAAAATAATATGGTGGCTGCCAATGGGCGGTCAATATTACGTTATTGCAAAAAAGAATTAATCGTCGAAGTTAACTTTTTTAAGCTCTTCACCGTATTTCTTTTTAAAAGCAATAATTTCTTTGATTGTTCTTAAAATGACTGACGGTCTTGCTCCGGTTGAAATTCCGTCAACACGCGGCAAATGTTTAACGCCAAGTTCTGTTGATGTATAGCCGAGTAATTTTGCTTTAAGCATAATTTCGGCATCTATAAAAGCATCAATTGATTCGATTTTAATTTTTTTGAATAAATCGGTTTTGAAAAGTTTAAAGGCGCAATCAATATCCCAGTAACGAATACCGAATAACATTTTAAGAACATAGTTATAACTTAATGAAGTGAATTTTCTCCATAATGAATATTGTTTCGATTTTCTGTATCCTACAACAATATCGGTAAAGGGTATTAAGGCAATAAATTTTTTAAGCTCATCAAGGTCAAATTGATTATCGCCATCCGAGTAGAAAACGTAATCCATCTTAGCATTTACAAAGCCGTCTCTTAATGTTGCACCGTAGCCCATATTTTTTTCGTGGTGAATGACACGAACTTTTTCAAATTCAGCGGCAAGACTATCGGCAACTTCACCTGTTTTATCGGGACTTCCGTCTTCGATAACGATGACTTCATAATCTTTCAATCTGAGCTCTTCAAGAACCTCAACGGCTTTTCTTACTACTTTGCCAATATTCCCTTCATCATAATATGCCGGGAAAAATGCTGTTACTGAGAAATTTGAATTGTCGGACATTTCCTATTTTTTTAAGACTGTTTTTAAATAATCGTACGTTATCCGGATTCCCTGCTCTATACCTGTTTCCGGTTTCCAGTTTAATTCATTTTTTAATAATTTCACATCAAGAATATTCACGGGTACGTCAACATCCCTTCCCTTCTGATATCTTACTTTTGGCGTTAATCCGGTTTGCCGGTTAATTTTAACAAGAATTTCGTTCAGGGAATAGCCTATGCCGGAACCTAAATTATATACGTTGCTTGGAGTTTTTTTATTGATTGATTTATTAATCGCCTTGACTACATCTTTGATATAAATATAATCACGAGTTACTTCTCCGTCTCCCCAGATTTCAATGGTTTCCTTATTAATCATTTTCTTAAGGAATACAGGTATTACTCCCTGCGCAACAAAGGGATTTTGTCTTTCGCCGTAAGGATTCGACAACCTGAAGACATTATAATCAAGATTGTAGAGTTTATTGTACATAAATAAATAATCTTCAATCGTTTTTTTAATGATTCCATAAGAACATATTGGTCTTCTGTGGTGAGATTCTTTAATTGGTAGCTCTTCGGGAATTCCATATACGGTGCCGCCAGATGAAATAAAAATTACTTTTTCAATTTTATGTTTAACACATTCGCCAAGCAATCTTAATGTTGATATTAAATTTGTTTCAGCATCGTAAACAGGATTTTGATTGGAAGAAGCAGGAAGGGTTGAGCTTACAAGATGAAAAACTATTCCGGCATGTTTGATAGAATCTTTTAATTCAATCTCATTATGAAAATCGCCTTCAATAACTTTAATTTTTTTTCCGAGATGCGAAATATTTCTTTTATCAAAATTCAGCTTATCGAAAATCGTAACATCATAACCTTCGGCAATAAGTCCTTCGGTTATATGCGAGCCTATAAATCCGCCTCCGCCATATATAATGGTCTTCTTGTTCATATTTTTATTTCAGTTTTTCAAAAATGAAAGCTGCAAATCTTCTGTCGCTTGAAACTACCTGATTAATCATTTTAAAAGATGAATCTGCCTGCAAAGTTTCCAGCTTAACGTCACTCGTAAATTCAGGTCTGTAACCGTAATGCGATTCCCATGCTACAATAGAGCCTTTTTGCATTTCGGAAAGGTTCTTGGAATTTATTGATAAAAAACCATTGGGATTTTTTCTGTAATTATCAGAATAGAATTTCAGCAAGGAATGGTTTGTGTATATATTGATATCCTGTTTTCCAAGTTTATTAAGATACTCTGCGGTTGTTTTAACTGCAACATTTTCGGGAGATAAAACTTTAGGTTTAAAATCAATTGCAAGATAAATAATTCCGGCAATGATAATCAACAATGAAACTTTGTTCAGATAATCGGTTTTATTTTTTATTGCGAAAATAAGAGTAATACCAAAAGTTAAAACCAAGAACAATGTTTTTGTGAAATCACTTTGAGCAGGCTCTAAAAACTTGAACCCGTCGGAAACCTTTGACAGGAAGGCAAGTGTAAGAATCATTAAGATACCGCTAAGAATGAAACTTGATTTTCTGAAACTCTCTTTGGAAAGATTATTTAAGCCGACAGTTGCAAAGAAAGCGGCGATTGGTGAAATGTGCAGCAGATATCTCCAGTTTCCGGGATTTGGTCCGTCATTTATCATAGTCATAGTTTGTATAACAAATATGGAAAGAAACAGCAGATAGAAAAGAAGATATTTTAAAAGATAATCTTTTATTCTTTTTGTATCAGCAAGGAAGCCAAAGAAACCGAAAATGAACATCAAAAGAGATACGGGACCGATAATGAAAATATAAAATTTGAAATAATGGAATATACCCTGAGAAGCGTAATTCAAACCTGCAACGGATTTCATTTCAGTAAGGACGAATAAAATATCCCCTGTTTTAAAAAATCCGAGCAAATTATATAATAGCGGGAAAACTCCAAGAAATATAACCGGAATAAATTTTTTGTTTACAATTAAAACAATTGCGAATAAGATAATGAATACTGCTATTTCCTGACGGACGGTATATATATAGCCCAGAATTAATGATGATAAAATAAATTGCTCTTTTTTATATAGTATCAGGAAGAATATAATCAGCAATGCAGTAAATATTTCGGAATACGACCTGAAAGACAGGTCAAAGAACAAGGGTTGCATTCCAAGTAATAAAGCTCCAAAAAACGCATAAGGAATTTCATAGAGCTTTATAAGTCTGTAAGTAAAATAAACAGTCAAAGATGCAATAAAAGAATTGAAAATAAGTACTGCATCATAACTGATTAAAGCCGGAATAACGGTAAAGATTTTCCAGCCCGGTTTTGGATTATTTCCGAGGATAACGGAAGGATTTGTCCAGAACTCAATCATATTCAGATATTGAGCAATTTCATCATCCTGATAAAAGCCGAGTGAGTACTTGCTTGAGAAATAATAAACTAATGTAAAAAGCGGTATAATAAACCAGAAATATTTTTCAATTATTTCATAAACGGGTTTCACCGGCTTTACAGATTTTACTGTGCTTTTTGTATTTTGATTTTTTGCCAAAGTAATTCCTTTAAAAGTTTTTAAAATAATGATTTATTAGTATGTTTTAAAGTCTAAATATTGAATATAATTAATTCACTTTAATAAACTTTTGTTTAATGTTATATTTATAAGTTGAATATGAATATGGAATATAAACTACTCGGCGACTCTTTTCAAATAAAAGAACTGAACGACACCATTAAACAGGTGGCACCCGCAAATATTAGTATTCTGGTTACGGGTGAAAGCGGTACCGGGAAAGAATTAGTTGCAAACTCAATTCATTTTTACAGTACGAGAAAGAATAAACCTCTGATAAAAGTGAACTGCGGAGCTATCCCGGAAGGTATAATGGAAAGTGAATTATTCGGTCACCAGAAGGGTGCTTTTACCGGTGCGATTGAGCAGAGAAAAGGATATTTCGAAATGGCTGATAAAGGAACAATATTCCTTGATGAGATTGGTGAGATGCCTTTCGGAACGCAGGTGAAGCTTCTAAGAGTACTTGAAACGGGCGAATTTATGAGAGTCGGAGGAGACAAGAATGTCAATGTTGACGTACGTGTAATTGCCGCAACGAACAGAAATCTTGCATACGAAGTAAGTGAAGGAAATTTCAGAGAAGATTTATATTACAGATTGAAATCCATAAATCTGAATATTCCGCCTCTTCGCGAAAGAAAATCTGATATCATAATACTTTTAAATTATTTCATTGACAATTTCACAAAGGAAAATAATATTGAATTTCCCGGAATTACAGAAGAAGCAAAAGAATTTCTCAGAAATTATGTTTGGAGCGGAAATGCAAGAGAACTGAAAAATTTCTGCGAGAGCATAATAATTTTGAATCCCGGAAAAGAAATCACAATTGAAGATGTCAAAAAGAATCTCAAACAGGAAATTTTTAATAACAGGGCATTGCCTGCATTGACTGCACAGAAAGTTGACACTAATTATGACAAAGATTTGATAATGCGTGCGATGTTTGAATTGAAAACAGATATTATGGAATTAAAACAAGCAATAGGAAAAATGAGTGATTTCAAGGTCAAGGCTCCATACGACCTTAAAAGCGATTTTTATATACCGAAAGAAATCATAAAAACAATGTCACTTGAAGAGATAGAGAAAGAAATTCTTTTATATTTTTTGAAAACCTTTGATTGGAATGTTTCGAAAGTTGCAGATAAACTCGGACAGACTCCGAGAAATATTTACAGAAAAATCAAACTTTATAATATTGAGAAATCTTAAGTATATAATATTTTTTCTTTATTTATTGAGTATCAGCGGATGCGGAGTTTACGGATTCAGAGGAAATAATCCGCCTGAAGGAATAAAGACGATAGCAATACCGCTATTTGAAGATAACAGCGGATTTTCGGAAGCCGGATTGAAAGAATCATTTACCGAGACAATGAAAACCAAGGTAATTTCGGATAATACTTTTATCCTGGCAGATAAAAATATTGCAGACGGAATTATTAAGGGCACAATATTAACAATAAGAGACGAGCCGCTTGTAATATCAGGAAACGAAAACGTCACTAAAAGAAAAATTACAGTATCTGTTAATGTGATTTTTGAAAACCTCAAGAAACAAAAAATTATAAGCAACAAAAATTATGATAACTGGGGAGAATATAACTCTTCAGCTTCTTCCTTTTCCGAAAGAAGAACCGGAATAAACTCAGCTTTAGAAAAAATTTGTGAAGATATATTAACCGATATAACATCAAACTGGTAAAATGAAAATTGAAGAAATTATTTTAATCCTGTATATTTTCTCGCTAACTGTTCTATTCTTTTATGCATCACACGGCTATATGATGGTTTTCTTTTATTTCAAAACTTTCACCGACAGGATGAAAGATATTGATGCTAAAAATTTCGACTGGAAAGAATATCCTACGGTTACAATTCAGCTTCCGTTATTTAATGAAAGATATGTGATAACGAGATTGATTGATGCAGTAATACGACTTGATTATCCTAAAGAGAAAATTGAGATACAGATACTTGATGACTCAACAGATGAATCAACAGAGATAATAGCCAATCATATTAAAAAGTATATTGAGCAGGGATTTGATATTAAGCACATCCACAGGACAAACCGCTCAGGATACAAGGCAGGAGCACTCAAGGAAGGGCTTGAATTTGCCAAAGGAGAATTTGTTGCAATATTTGATGCCGATTTTATTCCAAGGAAAAAATTCTTAAAAAGAACAATCCCCTATTTTTTAGTTGACAGCAAAATGGCTCTTGTTCAAACCCGATGGGAACATATAAACAGAAATTATTCAATCATAACAAAAACTCAGGCAGTAGCTCTTGACGGTCATTTTGTAATTGAACAGGCAGTGAGAAACAGAGCAGGATTTTTTGTAAACTTCAACGGAACCGGTGGTATCTGGCGTAAAGAAGCGATTTATGATGCGGGAAACTGGGAAGCAGATACTCTGACTGAAGATTTGGATTTATCTTACAGAGCACAATTAAAAGGTTGGAAAATAAAATATATAGTAAACTTTACATCACCGGCAGAACTTCCTGCGGAAATAATTTCTCTGAAATCACAGCAATTCAGATGGACAAAGGGAGCAATTGAAACAATGAAGAAGCTTCTTCCGAGAGTTCTGAAAACCAAGATGCCGTTTCCAAAGAAAGTACAATCTTTCATACAACTCAGCAGTAACCTCGCTTATCCTTTTATCTTACTGGCAAGTTTATTGAATCCCCTTGTCATTCTTGTAAAGGAGGGAGGCGAGTATGACCCGGTTTTCAAAGTTATGTCACTTTTTACGCTTGCATTCATAGGTTCGTTTGTATTTTATCTTTATGCACAGAAAGATGTTTATCCGGATTGGCAAAAGAAAATTATTTTCTTCCCTGTTTTTATGATGGGCAGTATGGGACTTGCCGTAAACAACACAAAGGCAGTATTTGAAGGATTATTAAATATGAAGAGTGAATTCGTAAGAACGCCTAAATTTAAAATCACAAACGATAACGATAAATGGCACAATAAAAAATATTTAACAAAGAAAATTTCGTTTTGGACATATATTGAATTGATACTATGGCTTTATTGCTCGGTTGGAGTTTTTCTTGCAATTTATTATGTTCAGATTGCTTCGATTCCTTTTCAATTAATGTTTGCTTTAGGTTATGGCGTTATGTCTGTTTTATCAATTCGGCAAGTATTAATTTACAATAAATCAGTAAAAAAATTATAATATTTGAGCGGATTAAATTCATATATTAAAGATATTAAAGACAAAGTTAATCAGGAACTGTTTTCCCCGCTGTTTATCAGACTTGCAAATCTTTATTACCACGACGGGCAATATGATAAATGTATTAACATTTGCAATATTGGTTTAATTATTTATCCTGATTATATTACAACAAAAATTTTATTGTTGAAATCTCTTCTTAAGCTTGAGTATATTACAGAGGCTGAGAATATTTTAAGGGAACTTGAGGATAAATTTCCCGATATGATAATTATCCGGAATTACAGAGCCGAGCTTAACCAGCTGAAGAAATCCAATAAGCAGGAAAAAATTTATTATCCCAATAAAATAAATGTTAATCTGGATTTTCACAATTATTCGAAAAAATTGAATGATTTAATTGAAAAAGATTTTCTAACCAATATTAACTTAGAGGATTTGATTGAAAAACTTGCTTCAAATAATTTAAGCGGAATATTTGAAGCCGGCTCATTTGAAAGATTTTCCGGTGATTTTAATATGTTAAGACTTGAGCCTGTTAAACAGCAAAAAGAAAAGCCGGAAGAAATTGAAAATAACCGGAAAAATCTTACGGGAGAAACGCAGGGTTTCTTTTCGAAAATTAAAATAATAACCGAAACATTAGCCGATATACTTGCAAAACAGGGTTTCTTTAAAGAAGCATTTGAGGCTTATAACCTGCTTTTACAATCCGACACAGCAAATAAAAGAAGAATTCAGGAAAAACTTTTCGAACTTGAAAGGCATTATTAATTCAACTGACAAGTTATAAATCTATTTTAACTTCGGCAGATGAATTAGGCGTTTCAAATATCTTTACCGATATGCATTTTACATTTTCATAGTTTTGAGCCTTAATCCCTTTAGCAAGTAAATTTCCAATACTATATGCAATATTTTCAACAGTTGCTAAATAATCAGTAACTTCATACTTCATTGCATTATCTCTCAGGAAGTTTAATACTTTGACGTCATCCTTATAAACTAAGAAACAATGGTCTAATTTTTCTATGACGGGTTTTACAATTTTCCCAAGATCGTAAAAATCAATTATCATTCCGTTAGCTGCTACTTCGCCTTCAAGCTCAACTATCATTCTATATGAGTGTCCGTGAATATTCCTGCACAAACCATCATGGTCGGGTATTCTGTGACCCATTTCCCACCTGTATTCTTTTGATATCTTCATTATAATATTACTTTAATTCTTGCATCAAGTATGATACACGATTTTCGTTCAGGTTTTAAAACAAAAGGATTTAAATCAATTTCATCAAACTCAGGAAAATCTTTTACAAGTTGTGAGAGTCTTAATATATTCTCTTCGATAAATTTTATATCAACAGACTTAGCACCTCTTACACCCTCGAGAATTTTATAGCTCTTGATAGATTTTACAAGCTCAGCTGCTTCGATGTCGGTAATATGAAGAGATTTGAACTTAACATCCTTAAACACTTCAACAAGCACTCCGCCAAGTCCAAACATAATTAAATGACCTGCTCCCGGATCTTTTGTTACTCCAAATATTGTTTCAATACCTCCCTTTACAAAAGGTTGAATTATAAATCCTTCAAGCTCTCCGTCAAGTCCTTTTTCTTTCAGGTTTCCAATGACTCTGCTCTCAGCCTGGATAAGGTCATCAACATCTTCAATGTTTAATACAACTCCCCCTACATCGGATTTATGAACAAGTTTTTTTCCTGCTGCCTTTATTACGACAGGGAAACCAATTTCCTCAGCCATATCTACCGACTCCTGTGCATTTCGGGCAAGACGTGATTTAATTATTGGAAGTCCGTATGCCTCAAGTATTTCACAAACTTCATCAAAGTTTAAATAAAACTCGCCTTTCTTAGTTTGGCTCTTCAGGATTTTTCTAACCTTATTTTTATTTACTTCAAAATCAACAAACTTACCGGTACTTTTTTCACGATATAATTTATATTTATACATAAGACCAATGCATCTTGCAGCTGATTCGGAACTGCTGTAAACAGGTGGATGAGACGGATCAACCTTTGTTAGTTGTGGTATATTTTCGTCCTGCGACATTAAGACAAGCAGCGAGGTTTTTTCCAAAGTTTTTGTACCTGCTGAAATTGCTTTTGCAATTTCAAGTGTATCAAGCATTAAGGGAGGTCCTAAAATTATTATTAAGGAATCTATATTTTTATCCTTTAGCATAATTTCAGTTGCTTCTTTATACATCTCCGGTGTTGCAGGCGGAAGCAAATCCACGGGATTATTAAATGATGCCTCTTCTGGTGCAAATTTCTTTAAAGCATTAATTGTCTTAGGTTCAAGTGCAGGGAGAACAAGTCCGTATTTATCAGCTTCATCAGCAGTTAAAATTGCAGGACCACCGGCATTTGTTAATATCCCGAGTCTGTTTCCTTTCGGAAGATTTGCCTTGTCAAATGCTTTTGCAAGGTCAAACATATCTTCTACGGAATCAACTCTGATTACACCTGCCTGTTCCAGAATTGTTGATGCAACAGAATCAGCGCTCGCAA
>CALKAJ010000253.1 GCA_937983305.1 uncultured Ignavibacteriota bacterium
TGTAAGTCCTACTGTACTTCCTTCATCGGTTGCCTTTACAACTACAGGGAATCCCGTGGTTGTTTCTATTTTTATGTTCATTTCAGTATCGCAATAGCCGTGATTCCTTTTCAGTGTGAACCAGTCGGGAGTAACGATTCCGTTATATCTCAGAATAGCTTTTGTAACATCTTTATCCATAGCTTTTGCAGAAGCAAATATTCCGGCTCCTGTATATTTTACGCCGCGTGTTTCCAGCAAAGTCTGAATCCTGCCGTCTTCCGCAAATTTTCCGTGAAGCCCTATAAATACAATATCAACATCATTGAAAATATCGGAATCAAACAGCTTAATTACATTACGATAAAACTTCTCTCTTAGTTTAGTTAATTCGGCTTTATCGGGATATTTCTCCGAAATTTTATCTTTGAAAATTTTCTCTTCGGAAACATTTTCAATACCGTAAATCGGGTCAATTACTTTGACCGAATGACCGTTATCTCTTAAAGCTTTAATAAGGCCCTTCCCTGAGGTCAGAGATACTTCTCTTTCAGAAGAAAAACCGCCGACAAAAAGAACAATATTCAATATAGAATTAAAAATTATACAAACATAAATATACCAATTTTAAAACTGTTTTAAAATAATGAATTTTATCTTAAAAATCTTTTGTTTAACTTCATAAAATTCATTTATTTAACAATAATTTTATTTTGTCATACAGTAAAGCTGATTTACATCTGCATACATACTTCTCTGACGGTAAATTTTCGGTAGAAGAATTGCTGCTTTATGCTAAGCGGCGAATGATAGAAATAATCAGCATAACTGACCACGATAATACAGGTGCAATAGATGAGGCAATTGAGAAATCAGTTCAAAGCGATATTGAGTTAATACCCGGAATTGAATTCAGTACAAATTTTCTTGATTCGGAAGTCCATATCCTGTCATATTTTTTCAATTACAAAGATTCAAAGATTACGGATTATGTGAAAAATTTCAGAGAGAAAAGAATACAACGGCTTGATGAAATGATTGGCAAACTGAATTATTACGGATATAAACTAAGCTTAGAGGAATTGCTCGAAGATAATCCCGGAATAATAACTTTAGGAAGACCTCACCTTGCAAATATTCTCGTGAAAAAAGGATATGTGCAAAACTATTATGAGGCATTTACAAGATTTATTGGTGACTATAAAATTTGTTTTGTCAGAAAGCCTAATCCCCCGGTTGAAGAAGTGCTTGAATTGATTTCTGAAACCAAAGGAATAGCCGTTTTAGCTCATCCGGGCGCGTCTTTTTCAATGGAATTTATTGAGAAACTGATAAAACTGGGAATTGACGGTATTGAAACTATTCACCCTTCCCACGCATTGGGTAAAATAAAAAAGCTTGAGAACTTCGCTAAAGAAAAGAACCTTTTGGCAACAGGCGGCTCC
>CALKAJ010000254.1 GCA_937983305.1 uncultured Ignavibacteriota bacterium
AAACGGAAAAGTACAGCACGAAATATTATGCACTTGAGGGAGAATACAGCTTTGACGCTGATGGAAATTTCCTCACTCACACAAGAAGTTTTAACGGAGATAACTTTAACTACGACTATTACCCATACACAAACAAACTCAGGAAGGTAACCGGTACAGAGAATCAATTTACTTATGACTATAACGGAAATATGACAAACGACTATCTGAATGAAAATATTAATATTTCTTACGACCACAGAAATCTTATAACGGAAATAAACAGAACAAATCCATTGGAAGACCCTCCTACAGAAATAAAGATAAGATACAGATATGACGAATCGGGCAACAGAACAAGAAAGACGATATATCAAAGCACAATCGAGAATCCTCCTCCAATCCCGGGCGAAGGAGATTTACCACCGGGCTGGATTATAACAAAAGACGAATATTTTGTAAGAGATGCACAGGGCAAAGAAATAGCAATATATCAGGGCTATGAACTTGACTTCTGGAATGTATGGGGAATGGGAAACGAAGGCAGGATAAAATCCACAGGAATAAATTATTTTTACCTGAAAGACCATCTTGGCAGTATAAGAGCAGTTTTAAACGGTAATAATATATTAGTTCAGTCGCAGGACTATGATGTATGGGGCTATCTTGCCCGAAGCTGGGACACAACCGCCACAAGATATAAATTCACCGGAAAAGAACGGGACAATGAATCCGGATATGACTACTTTGGGGCACGTTATTATTTTTCGAGAGTTGCAAATTGGACTTCGAATGATACTTTGTTAAACAATTATGTTCAATTTTCACCATATAATTATTCAAAAGGAAATCCATTGGTATTTATTGATCCTGATGGTAGAGACCCAATAAGGGATCAACTAGTATCGAAAAAACAGTTGGTAGAAATTTTAAATGAGAAATCTTCATATTCTTATCTTGATTTAGCTGAATACTTTGGAAGTAATCATTACAGATATATTTATACCTATAAAGCTGGTTTTATAGATTTAAAGCACTTTTTTTCATCCGCACATTATTCCTCGGCTTTAAGCACATCTGTTGCATTATTTCTTGGGGAGGCAAAAGAAACTCAGCAAGAATTATTTGGAAGTCGATCAGCTTGGGACCCGGAAGATTTACCTTCAAATTTAATTGGTGCTGAGTTTGGTTCGAAAATTGCGGGCAATAGATTTAAAATTGACATAGAAAAGTTTATTAGTTTTATCACAGATTTAGAAATATTAGATCCAGACGATAAAAAAATATCAGAAGAAAATGTTTATATACCTTTAAATGAAAATGATCAAACAGAATTACCTCAAAATAGAACATACAATTTCTACCATGGGGAAAAACCAGATTTCAAGAAAAATTTAATTGAAAACAAAACAAATTATTAAAGATATGATAAAATATTTAATAGTATCAACATATAATCATTTGTCCTTCAAGTTATTTGAAATTGTTAGTTATAATCAGATAATTTTAATTTCGCTGATTTTATTGTTTTTAGGATTAATTGTATTCTTACTTTTAAAAAGAAATAATAAAAAAATATTATTTAAGGGAGTCATTGCAATTTCATTTTCAATCTCACTTTGTATTGTACTTTATTTAAGAGGTAAAGAAATCAATGATTTATTTATTTGTGGGTATAATATTGTAACATGTTTGGAGAATTATTATTCCAGTAATAACTCCTACCCAAAATCATTAAATGAAATAGCAAACACAAATTGTATGTTCTGTAAAACAGAATATATTTTGCTTAATTATAGATATAAATATAATAATGTAGAAGATATTAACAAAGAGTTAAAAGAAAAGAAAGAAAATAAACTCAAAGAAAAAGATTCCTATAGTTTAGATATTATATCAAAAATGTTTTATGATGAGTATTATTTTTATAATCATAAGTCAAAAAAATTTATATTAACTGATTAAAAATATAATCTACTCGCACTTCCTCCACTTTGAAAGAAGAAACGAAAGGCGTAATATTGTTAAATCATCGATTAAATACAATTGAACCGTTCAACCGAAACCCCACCTGCAAAGTATATAACATTCAGAGGATATGACGGAATGAACAGAT
>CALKAJ010000255.1 GCA_937983305.1 uncultured Ignavibacteriota bacterium
ACGGAAAAACTTGTTTCGCGGTATAAATCGAAACCGTAAGTTTTCACACCTGCTCCGAGCGTTCCAAAGCTCATCGGCTCTGCGTAAGTAAATGCGGCAGTAGAAAGTTCCGAGAGACCAAAAGGTGCAGGGTTGTAATAGAAAGATACTTCGCGGTATTTCATCTGACCTAATCCGGAGGGATTATAGAACACCGCAAGAGAGTTATCCGAAAGCGATGTATATGCTCCGTTAAGAGCGGCTGCCCTACCGCCGAGGTCTATGTTCTCAAATTGAGAGTAGGCGGTTGCAAATGTTGCGAGAAATATGACTAAAAAAAAGTGTTTCACTGTTATCTATTTGAATTGACTTTATAAAATAAGAATTCAAAATTTAATTAGAAATAAACTTTAATAGTATTTTTATTATGTCAGAATTATTTAAGAAATCATTTTTTGTGCTTGTTTTTGGATTTTTATTAATTTCTTTCCTTCCGGAGACTTCTTTTTCACAGCCGGACTTTGAAGTTACGGTTATTCTTAGTATGGATGCGCTGCCTTCGGCAGCAAAAGACAGGCTCAATCAGCTTAAGCAACAGGTAGAAGATTACTATACAAGAAATAAATTTGCAGATATAGATTTTGAGAATTTGTATAAAATTAAATTGACAATTCAATTTAATTTCAGGGGAACAAATGGATTCGATTTGTATGATGCTCAGGTCTTTGTGGCAAGCCAGAGAGTAATTGACGACCAGTATAAAACTACACCGCAGATGAAATATACCACTTTATTTAAATACCTTGACGACAAAGTAACATTTACTTATAACCGTTCAATGCCGTTTATAAAAAATGATTTGCGGTTCGATTCATTCTTGAGTTTGCTCGATTACTATGCCTATATGGCTTTGGGATATGATGAGGATTCATATTTTCCCAGAGGCGGGAACAGATATTACCAAAAGGCGCTTGACCTTTGCAATAAGCCGATGACGGACAGAAGCGGCTGGACAGAAGGCGGCGGCGGTAAACCTACAAGGTCGGATTTGGTTTCAGAAATGTTAAATTCGCGGTTTGATAATTTCAGGCAGGGACTCTGGGAATATAACTGGCTCGGACTTGATTCGCTTACAACTAATCCGCGAAATTCTTATAAATATATTTTAGCCGCCATTGAAAAAATAAGCAATGTAAAGAAAAAAGAAGTGAAGGCATATAATATAGATTTGTTTTTTGAAAACAAGGCACAGGAAATCGGAACGATATTCCAGAATTACGGAGATAGAACGGTTTATGACAAGCTTTCAAAGTTGGACCCGGCACATCAAAGGATTTATGAAGATTTTAAAGCAAAATCTAAATAAGATATGATACAGTTAATTTCTCAAAGTATAAAGAATAAAACAGGAAATAATATCAATATAGATTTCAGATATGTTGAGAGTTCCGAAAAGCTTCCGGTTTTAATTTTTTGTCACGGATTTAAGGGATTTAAGGACTGGGGCGGATTTCCGTATTTGTTTGAAAAATTTGCCGAAGCCGGGTTATTTGTTGTAAGTTTTAATTTCTCACACAACGGCGTAGGAGAGTCGGGCGAAGATTTAAAAAACTTTACGCGTCTCGATTTATTTGCAAAAAATACTTTTTCCAAAGAGCTTGATGACCTTGGAAGTGTGATAGATTTTCTTGAAAGCAATGCGGAAAAATATAATTACAATTTTTCGGAAATAATTCTTGCAGGTCATTCCAGGGGCGGCGGCATTGCTATTTTAAAAGCAGCCGAAGACAGCCGTATTTCAAAGCTGATAACGCTTGCATCGGTTTCGGATTTTGACAGATATACCGAGCAGCGAAAATCCGAATGGAAGAAAAAAGGTTTTGTTGAAGTTATGAATACACGAACGAAACAATTGATGAGAATGGATTACTCGCTTATAGAAGACCTTGAGAAAAACAATGAGCGGCTTAACATTCCGAAAGCACTGGAAAAAATTGATGTTCTTGTTTTGGTTATTCACGGCAGGGAAGACCTTGCTGTTGATTTTTCCGATGCTGAAATGATTTTTAACACCGGCGATAAATCGAAACGGAAGTTAATTATAGTTGAGAAAACCGGACATACATTTGGAATAGTTCATCCCTTTGAAGGAAGCAATCCCGTTTTTGATAATGTTATTTCAGAATGTGTTAATTTTTTAAAAAAACAGATATAATAATGGAACAAACAAACAGCATCCCGGAAATAAAATCTTTTGTTGAGTCTGCATATAAAAATATAGAAACAACCTTAAACAAATCTTTTAACGGAACAACAGCGGATTTATATATTTTCCGTAAAGGAAAAAATTTTGTATTTCCTCAAAGAGATTATTTTTTTATTTATGACACCGGGAATGAAACGATTTCAAAAAAAAGCGTAGAAGAAAAACACGAAGCAGCAAGAAATTTTATAAACTCGATGTATAAGATGCCGAAAGCATTAAGGTTTTCGGTTCCGAATATTTGTTCCATATTTATAGGTTTTAACGGCTTTAGCGAGGAAGTAATAAATCTTGCAGAGTATAACACGAGGTCAGTTATCGGCGGAGAAATTCATACAATATATTTAATAGATATTAAGAACAAAGTATTCTTCGGACAGGGTATTAACCGCGTGCCGTTTGTAGTTGACGGTGTGACCACGGGCTTGAAACTTGAATTTAAAAAAATTGACCCGCAAAACAGAGCTTTTTATTTTGTACAGGAAATTGCAAAAGTTATAATAAAATAAGTATTCCGCAAATTAAAAAAACGAAAAATGAAGAAAGTAATTTTATTTACAGCTTTGTTTTTAAGTTTATTGTTGGCAAAAGGGGCAAGCACTCAGGAGTTGAATTTGAGAAACTCAATTCCTGATGTAATGAATAACGTAAATGTTGTTCACAATACTCCAATGGGGATTAAATCTTTTACATTAAGTCTCGATTCTTTTCCTGTTTTCCCCGGTTTTCCAAAAGCTTTTCAATACACGACTTTTGAGGGGAATATTTATTGTAATATGGATGCAGACCCTGATTTAGAGGTAGTGTTTAATGTTGGCTATACTGTGCAGGCGCTTAATAAAGACGGATCAAATGTTCCCGGCTGGCCTAAAACAGTTGCTTCTTACACACTTGAAGGAGCTCCTTCTTTCGGAGATATTGACGGAGACGGGTTGGAAGAAATTGTAGTTACAAATCACGGCTTAACTTCCGGCGGATATATCTATGCTTTTAAAAAAGACGGAACTCCCGTCAGTGGTTTTCCTATAAACCACGGCTACTCATCGAGAACACCCGTTCTTGCTGATGTAAACGGAGATAACAAACTCGATATAATTGTAAATTTAAGAACCTATCCGACAGGTAAAGTTTATGTTTACAAATATGACGGAACAGTTCTTCCCGGATGGCCTAAAAACATCGGACACGTTCCCGCATCAAGTGCTGCTGTAGGAGATATTGACGGAGACAACAGTCCTGAAATTGTAATGGAATCTTATACCGGACTTTATGTATGGAAAGCAAACGGTGATTCAATTCCGGGATTTCCTTTTATGATGCCAAACGGTGATGTCAATTCGTATTCTTCGCCGGTACTTGCAGATGTTGACGGCGATAACTTTAAAGAAATAATTTTTGGAACACATGTATCGGGAGCCGGAGGTTTTGTTTATGTTCTAAATAAAAACGGAAGTGTATTACCGGGCTGGCCCAAGCAAACCAATTACTGGATTTACGGACCTCCCGGAGTCGGTTACATTGACGGCGATAATCTTATTGATATTGCAGTGGGTGACCAGGTAATATCCGGTACGCCGGTTTTACAGCTTTATGCCTGGAATAAAAATGGCGTTGCTCTTTCCGGGTTTCCTGTTTCAGGATTATGGGCAATAAATTCACAGCCTGTTTTATTGGATCTGGACGGCGATAATAATACTGAAATAGTAATAGACGATAACACACAAACCGGAGGAATAGGGTATTATCTTGCCTTTAATCACGACGGCACTCCTGTTGCGGGTTGGCCTAAACAGGTATCCGGAACTACTTTTTTTTCTACGCCGTCATTTGGCGATATAGATAGAAACGGAATTCTTGATATGATGGGCTCGGGAACAGTCGGCTCCGGAAACTCTGCCGTAACAAATGTTTATGTATGGAATACTCAGCAGGCAATAAACTGGAGTAAGTTACAGATTCCGATGTGGCAGTACAATTCGCGCCATAACGGAGTTTACGGAGATATTATGATTACCGGAATTAGTAATTTGGAAACCGAAGTACCTTCCGCTTTTTCGCTTGAACAAAATTATCCGAATCCGTTTAACCCAATTACGAAAATTAAGTTTCAGGTTCCGCTCTGTCATTCCGGCGTAGGCCGGAATCCAAATGTAAGAATGAAAGTATTCGATATTCTTGGTAAAGAAGTTGCAACCCTTGTAAATGAATCGCTTCAGCCCGGCACTTATGAAGTAACTTTCGATGCGGCATCACTTTCGAGCGGTGTATATTTTTATAAAATAACGGCAGGAGATTTTTCAGCAATCAGAAAAATGGTGCTTGTAAGATAGGCGCATTCTCAGTTATGATTTTCTGAGATTTTTACATTTCTCCTTCATAAGCTTCGGTTTATGAAGGAGAAGTTATAATGTTTGTTAAAAAGGAAGTTATTTTTTCGACTCCGTTAGGAGTCGTATGTTTATAGAAAAAGGAAGTTATTTTTTCGACTCCGTTAGGAGTCGTATGTTTGTAGAAAAGATAGTTACCCTATCCTTTTCCCGAGAGAGAAATAAAAATTCATTGATTGGTTCATAATAATTCAATAGTTTAAGCAAAACAGAAGTTCTTTATAATAAAAATTTTACCTTCGGGAAATTTGTTCGGTGTTGATGTAATTTTTTTTGGAATAGTGTACTATAAAAGCGAGCAGGTAAATAAGGGTTCAATCGGGAACAGATAATAAATTTTCAAATGCGAATCATATTGAATTATATTTCAAATCTAAAATATTATGTTATGAAATCCAAAATTGTAATTTTCGTAACTCTTTTTGTAGTTCTAAATTCTTCTTTTTTAATCCTTAATAGCTTTAGCCAATGGGAGCCGGATGTCCGATTGACGAATGCAAGCGGAATCTCCCAACCAGCGTCAAACAATGCATGGTCAATTGGAGTTAATGAAAATGTTGTGCATTCGGTATGGAGTGATAATCGCGACGGAATCGTTCCGGAAATCTACTACAAGCGTTCTACTGACAGTGGAATAAACTGGGGATCTGATATACGTTTGACTTTTAATGCTTTATATTCCTATTACCCATCAATCGCAGTCTCAGGGTCTTTTGTGCATGTCGTGTGGGAAGACGGTCGTGATGGCAACATTGAAGTCTATTACAAGCGTTCCACAGACGGCGGAATAAACTGGGGTCCGGATACACGCCTTACTAACAACGATTCTTCTTCAGTTACTTCTTCCATCACAGTCTCAGGCACCACAGTTCATTTGGTTTGGAGTGACGATCGCGATGGTAATTTTGAAATCTATTACAAACGCTCTTCAGATGGTGGATTAAACTGGAGTCTTGATACACGACTGACTAATGCCATTTCCTTTTCTAAGTATCCCTCCATCGCAGTGTCAGGATTAGTTGTTCATCTTGCATGGCAGGACAACCGCATAGGCGGGGACAAAATCTATTACAAGCGTTCCACAGACGGCGGAATAAACTGGGGAACCGATACATGCATAACGAATAACACATACTCTAATACTTATCCCTCAATCGCGGTCTCGGGTTCTCTTGTACATGTAGTATGGCAAGATGCTCGAGCATTAAATGCTGATATTTATTACAGGCGTTCCTCGGACAACGGATTAAATTGGGGTGCAGAGAATAGTCTGACGACTGACTCAAATCATTCATATTTACCCTCAATAGCAACTTCAAATACTCTTGTACACGTTGTATGGTATGACTATCGCGACGGTAACGGGGAAATTTATTATAAGCGTTCAACAGACGGTGGCATAAACTGGGGACTGGATACACGCCTGACAAATAATACTTCTGAATCCAGATTTCCTTCTATAGCAGTCTCTGGACCTCTTACACACATAATTTGGTCCGACAATCGCGATGCTTACCCTAATTATGAAATCTACTACAAACGAAATCCAACAGGAAATACAGTCGGTATCCAAAATATCTATTCCGAAGTTCCAACCGCTTTTTCACTTGAACAGAATTATCCGAATCCGTTTAACCCAATTACAAAAGTCCGGTTTAATATTTCAGGTTTCAGGTTTGTAAAGTTAGTAGTATTCGATATTCTTGGTAAAGAAGTTGCAACCCTTGTAAATGAATCGCTTCAGCCCGGCACTTATGAAGTAACTTTCGATGCGGCATCGCTTTCGAGCGGTGTATATTTTTATAAAATAACGGCAGGAGATTTTTCAGCAATTAGAAAAATGGTGCTTGTAAGATAGATGCATTTGCAGTTATGATTTTCTGAGATTTTTACATTTCTCCTTCATAAGCTCCGGCTTATGAAGGGAAGTGTATAATGTCTGTATAATAGAGATGTTATTCTTATTGACATATGACCCCTTCGGGGTCATTTATTTATAACAATTGGCTACAAACATAGAACCCCTAACGGGGTTCTGTTTTTTTCGACTCCGTTAGGAGTCGTATGTTTGTAGAAAAAAGAAGTTGTCTTTCCGACTCCGTCAGGAGTCGTATGTTTGTAAGCATATTATTATGGAAGTGGATTCCGGCTTTCGCCGGAATGACAGAGAATAAATACTCCGTTAGGAGTCGTACGTTTGTAGGCATATTATTATGGAGGTGGATTCCGGCCCCGAGAAGCCGGGATGAAAAAAACTCACTTTCGCCGGAATGACAGAGAATAAATACTCCGTCAGGAGTAGTATATTTGTAGAAATGAGATGTCTCTTCTCACTATTTGCTAAACCCCGTTTGTAACGCATATAATTATTATACTGCCTTGATTATGTCTAAATAGTGGTCTATATTTAGGCTTTAATTATGTCTTAATTTAATACTATAATGAACGAAATAAATATCTCAAACGACATTATTCCGGTTGGACAGTTTAAATCCAACCTGGCTAAATATATGAAAGAGATTCAGATGAATAGAAATCCTTTGATAATAACTCAAAACGGGAAACCAACCGGAGTGTTAATCTCACCATCTGAATTTGATAAGTATCTTCAAACTAAATTATTTATTAATTCAATTGCCCGTGGTTTAACCGATACAGAGAAGGGTGATGTTTTTTCAACTGCCCGGATAAAAAAGGAATTGCAAAAAAGACGTGCTAAGGAATGAACAAAAACTTAGTTTGGTCGAAGGAATCTTTAGCACGTTTGCAGGAGATAGAAGATTTCATCGCTGAAGATAATCCAAAAGCTGCCCTTGAGTTTATTAGTAAAATTATTAACCGTGCGGAGACAATAACATTACACCCCAAAAAAGGCAGGATTGTTCCGGAAATCGCTGTCGAAAATATCAGAGAATTAATTTATAAAAATTACAGAATAGTTTATCTTATTAAAGAAAAAGCGATTGTTATTCTTACAGTGTTTGAAGGACATAAATTATTAAACGAAGAAGACTTATACGAAATTTAAAGAGAATTATGAATTCATTCAAAAATAATTTCTAAAGGAAGTTTTATAATTCCGACGAATAACGGATTTGATGTATTGAAATAAAATATTTATATTATATATATTATGAACAGAATATTTAAAATATTTATACTTGCAGGTTTAATTGCACTTTCAGGTTGCGGAAAAAACAAATCCGGAAATTTTTATAACACAGGCGATTTTAAAAAATTCTTTGGAGATAAAAACGGCTGTTTTGTTTTATATGATGCTAACAACAGATTTTATATCCGCTACAACGATGAGCTTTGCAATAAAAAAATTGATTCTCTTTCGGCAAATGAAACGGTAGAGTTAATGAAAACAAACAAGGATTTTCAAAACGATTATAACACGGAAAGCGAAAATTTCGACTCCATACTAAAAGGAAAATCTTCAAAATTTATTTCAGGTAATATAAATTACGATACTTTTCGCGGAACCGTAACAATGAAAAATGAAACATATTATTTTTATCTCGCTTTAGAAACAAGCGGTACAAATATAGTAAACGCAAAAGATGTTTGCATAAAAATTTTAAACAGTTTAAAAATACATTAATGAAAACTTACAAAGGAAACATAGCAGACGTTATTAACAGGAAAATATTTTTTGGTGAAATATCCGTTGATAATAATAAAATTTCAGATATAAAAGTTATTTCCGGCGAAATTAATCCCGCATATAATTTTCTTATGCCCGGTTTTATTGATTCTCATATTCATATTGAAAGCTCAATGCTTATTCCCTCAGAGTTTGCAAGGGCGGCTTCGGTTCACGGCACCGTTGCTACGGTTTCAGACCCTCACGAAATTGCAAACGTTCTTGGAGTTCAGGGAGTTAAGTTTATGATTGAAAACGGAAAGAAGGTTCCTTTTAAGTTTTATTTTGGAGTTCCTTCGTGCGTTCCTGCCACAAGCTTTGAAACATCAGGTGCCGTACTGAATGCCGATGATATTGAAAAACTTTTTTTGGAGGAAGGGCTTCATTATCTGAGCGAAATGATGAACTTCCCCGGCGTGGTTTTCAAAGATGAATCAGTTATGGCAAAACTTGAAGTTGCAAAAAAGTTAAATAAACCGATTGACGGTCATGCTCCGGGCTTAAAAGGCGATCAGCTGAAAGCCTATGTCTCTGCAGGAATAACAACTGACCACGAAGCTTATGAATATGATGAAGCGGTTGAGAAAATTAATCTCGGAATGAAAATACTCATTCGCGAGGGTTCTGCCGCAAAGAATTTTGATACGTTGAAAAATTTGATTTCGGAATATAATGATATGGTTATGCTTTGCAGTGACGATAAACACCCCGATAATCTTGTTGAAGGGCATATTAATCTTCTTGTAAAAAAAGCTGTCGCCGAAGGTTTTGATTTGTTCGATGTCCTTAACACTGCAACAGTTAATCCTGTCAGGCATTATAATCTCGAAGTAGGATTGCTTCAAAAAGGTGACTATGCCGATTTTATTATTGTTGAAGACTTAAAGAATTTTAATGTACTTAAAACTTTTATTAACGGAGAACTTGTTGCCGAAAACGGTGTAACCCTGATTCAACCCGTGAAAGAAAATGCAATTAATAATTTTTATTGTGATAAAAAATCTGTTGGAGATTTTTTTGTGAAAGATGAAGGCGGATTGTTAAAAGTAATTGAAGCACTTGACGGACAGTTAATTACAAAACCATATATTGCAACCCCGAAAACAGAAAACGGAAATATAATTTCATCTGTTGAAGAAGATGTTTTGAAAATCTCAGTTGTAAACAGATATAAAAATTCAAAACCGGCAATAGCATTTATAAAAAATATCGGAATTAAGTCCGGTGCCATTGCTTCAAGTGTTGCTCACGATTCTCATAATATTATTGCCGTTGGAACAAGCAATATTGATTTATGCAGAGCAGTAAATGCTTTAATTGATTCGAAGGGCGGCATTGCAGTTATAAATGGTGAAGAAGAAATGGTTCTGCCTTTACCTGTCGGTGGGATTATGTCGGCTGAAGATGTTCATACCGTTGCGGAAAAATATTCTGCTTTGGATAAGAAGGCGAAAGAACTTGGAAGCAAACTTATTGCTCCGTTTATGACGCTATCATTTATGGCATTGCTGGTTATTCCTGCTCTGAAGTTAAGCGACAAAGGACTATTTGACGGAAACAAATTCCAATTTACTGATATCGAACAAAATTAAAAATTAAAATCATAACCAACCTTGAAATACCTTCGTGTATATTCAAGGTTTTCACCGTCAAGGTTAAGTACAAGATACAAATTACTGCCTGCGAAAAATTCATATTGAACCATTGCATTCAACAGAGATTCTTTGGAATAAGTATCTCTTTGATAAAATGCCCTCAGATATAACTTTTTCATTACCTTGTAATCAAGTCTTGAATTTATAATTGTTCTTTGTGTATCAAAAACATCAATATAATTTACGCTTGTTCTCAAAGATACTTTTTCGAATAGATTCAAATCGAATCCGAAATAGGGATTCTTCAAATCCGAATCATAATACTTTCCGAAAAAATAACCGGCATATACAGAGTTATTTCCGAGTATGTATCTCATACTGTAATCCTGTAAAAAATTATCTTTTCTAATAATATTTCCGTAAGTATCAAAATCGTTTGGCCTGTTATATTCAAGATAATAGCCAAAATTCATATAACCCGAAATCTTTGTGTAAAAATTAAAGCTGAGTCTGTCCTGCTGAATAAAATCATCCGACAATGTTCTCGAACGGTAATATCCGCCGTTTATATTTATTGTTGGAAAGAGAGCTCTTGGAATTGACCACTGGTAACCGCCTGATGCAGAAACTTCGTCGTAATCGTTATAAGTTCCAACTCTTGCGTTAAACATAGTGGAAGCTTCGAAATTTTTATCAACCCTGTTATAAAATACATCTCCGTAGGGTCCCTCATTTCCGGAGCCTTCATAATATGCATATAGATTATAAGCATTGCCGTCAAAATTACTGACAAACTGTCCGTTTAATCTTATTTGATTATCAGGAAATCTGTAACGGCTGTCAATACTTATTATCCTTTCGTGTGAATTTGACTTTGTTTCATTGGATGCTAAAAAGAATCCTCCCAATGAAAGATTTGAAAATTCAAACTTTGGTCTTGCCACGAAATAATCTCTGCCTTGTGTCAGCTCATCATTTTTCTCTTTTAAATAAATTATCCCTGTCTTAAGTTTATCACTCCTGTAAGTATAATTAAATCCGTAATCAATATTTTGAATGGCGCGAGTGTAAAATAAATTTATCTGAGAACGGTATATGTCAAGGTCTTTGCTGAAGAAAGGTCTTTTTTCCTGTAAATAAATAGGTCTGTTATAAAATGAAAAAGAATAGGGATCCGCTTCAAGCGTAGATTCGTCTGTATTGAAAGTTCCTTTAAATTTATGTTTATCCAGAGAAGCTGTCATCTCACCGCCAAGCTTTGCCCTGTAAGTCGAATCGTTAAATTTCTCGCCTACTACAAAAGGAGTTGCGGAAAAATTTAAATTTAACTTTTCATCAAACGGTTTAATATTTACCGCCTCCATACTTTTCATACTCATTAATTCAGTATTTGGAACATTTGAATAGAAATAAGACGTGCCGTCAGGTCTGTATGCAAACATGTGAAAGTTAACTCCAATTTCACCTTTGTTTTTATTCTGAATTTTATCAACCGGTATCTTTACTTCTGTTTCAATATATCCCGGCTCTGTTTCAGTTGCCTCCCTGTGAGTAATTGATTTATTTTCCCATACCCAATCCCACTCGGAAGATTGATTTTTCTGATTGAATATCAAAACGTCTCTTTGATTATCAATATAACTGAATGCGAAAAGGTATCCGTTTTGTCTTTTATTCTCAAGGTCGAGTATAATAAATGCTTCACTTTCCTCATCCGTACTTCTGTCTCTTACCTGTGACTGGGAAATTACTTTGCTTCTCGGATAAAATTTGAATGCAAAATACAAAGCATCACTTGTTTGCTTCATAAATATAACAGTGCTGTCAATACTTTGCTTGTCATCTTTCGGTATAAAAATATAGAAGTCCTTGAAAACTTTTGAATCTTTCCATTCAATGTTTTCTATCTTGCCGTCAATTTTCGGAACAACCGATAATTGTTTCTCGCCCTGCCCCTGTGCCGTAATATTATTTCCCCTTATCAAAACGGCTAAGACCACGAAAAATATAATAGTAGATAAACGCATAATACTTCAGTTAAAGATTCTCGGATGTCTTTTTTACGGAAATATTAATAAAATAGTTACGATGTGTTACATTCGGTTTTAGAAATTATTTGAAATGAAAAGCTTCATTTCGTAAACATTTGTGAAAAAGTTGTTATATTTTACATAATACGAAGCTCTTCTATAGTAATTATATTCAAATCCAAGATTTGTTTTTTCGTTTAATGCAAATGCAATTCGAGGGGTGAACATAAGCAAGTTGTCCCTTCCGTCCGCTCCGTCAATAGTATAAATTGTGTAGTTATATAGACCAAGGAATAAGTAACCTTTCTTTTGGATTGTTAATATAGTTTCTATTTTATTTGAATAACCCATACCAAAATTGTAATCCCGATATGCTGTTCCGTCTGCTTCATATTTGAAAGCTTCTTTTATGTTAGAGCCACCGCCGAGTACAATCCCTGCAAGATGAATGCTTGTCTCGAAATCAACGGCACTCACTGTCGGAATTCTGTATATTATGCCTGCTCCGAGGCTTTGTGCTCCGATTCTATAATTTGTATTGTCGTAATAATCGAAATGCTGAAACATTCCTATCAGAATTTTTTGGTCAGCTTTATATCTATAATTCTTTCCGAAAATTAAACCGCAAACATTAACCTGATTGATTAAGGGTTGAGTTCCAACACTGAAAATTGTTTTTACATTAAAAAAGTCGTAAGGTTTTCTCGTTTTATTTATATATGGATTTCCGTAGTATAAATCAAGCCTGAGAGAAAGGTTTCCATTGCCCTGATACAATTGACCCATTTTATAATAAAAACTTGGACCAATTGAAATAGTGCTGTAAACATCTTCAATTTCATAACTGCTTTTTGGTTTAACTCTTGACATCTCACCTCTG
The DNA here is from genome assembly GCA_937983305.1 of uncultured Ignavibacteriota bacterium. Classification (GTDB taxonomy): domain Bacteria; phylum Bacteroidota; class Ignavibacteria; order Tepidaquicellales; family Tepidaquicellaceae; genus DSSM01. The sequence goes on from CALKAJ010000255.1 coordinate 12,784, forward strand.
AAAAATCTGTTAATTCCTCTTGTAGGGGCAAGGAGAAATGCTCCGATTTCTCTCCATAGTCTTTCGCTTCCTGTTTTTCTTTCGTCAATTATTTTCGATGAAAGTCTGTATGTCATTTCACCGAGTGCAATACCGCCGAGAGTTGTTGAAATTAAATCGTTCTTGGACGGATAATTTGTTTCCATAAATAATTCCCACATCAAACTGCCGCCAAGTGAATATGGAGCGGACTGCCAGAAATTCAAACCGCTTGACCTTGCGAAATTAAAATATGTATTTCCGTGATAAGGGTGCATAAACTGATTTGTTGCAAAGTTATCAGAATCCCATACCCACATATACTTAAAGTTTTCTTTAATAGAATTTGTGCTGATTACTGCCCATGGCTGCGGAGAAATATATCTGCTCATTGACCAGACACCGAAATTTAGAACAATAATTTCTGCAACCGGAATTAAAAAATTCTTTTTCGGAACATAAGAAGAATCAAATTTTAATTGATTTATCTCAACATTCTTTGTGTAACCCAATGGAACAATGTTTGTATCTCCTAAAATCCCGCGCAGAGGATTTTTCAATGTCATTCTGTTACCCTGTCCATTTTCCGAATCTGTCAAAAGGCTTAATTTTGTATTTATTAGTTTTTCCGAGATATTATCCTGAGCAAAAGAAACATTGAATATAAGAGCAGCAAATAACAAAGAAAATAATATTTTATTCATAATAAGATTATGCCTCCTTCCAGTATAAATTTCTTAAAGAACTCACCTTTGCTGTAACTGTCATAAACCCTTGAAACGCCGCCGTTGACAAATATTCCAAGTCTCTTCAAAATTTGTTTTTCAAGACCCAGTCTAAACGAAAAAGCAAATTGATTTTTACTCGGTTTGCCGCGTGTTTGGTCGGATTCGCTTGACAAGTGGGAAAAACCTGCATCTGCATTTAAGTTTAAAAAGTTAAAATCAAATGAATATCCAACCCTGTAAGTAAACATAACTGATTTCTCAGTGGTAGAAAAAGTAATTGGAGTTCCTAAATCAAACATAGTGTAAATATTATTTGTTTTAAACCTTACTCCAAGTGTTCCATAAGCAAAGTTTCCTCCCGAAAGTAATAACTGAACCTTAGTTTTACTTCCGGTATAAAACAAACCGAGCGACAACCCATCTTGTTTTTTATCAACCAGATTTATAATTCCAAGCTGCAGTCCTTTATTAAACTCGGATACATTGGCTATCCCAATCTGGACACCGTGTTGACGAAGAGTCATATTAAAAAAAGATGTTTGCAATCCTTTATTTAAACCTCCCGCAAGATTGAAAAGAATAGCAAACTGCAAACCTTTCATTTCTTTACCGGTTATATTACCTGCCAGAGATAACTGCGCCAGATTAATATCTTTTGCGGTCAGGTTATAAAGTCCGGCAATCTGGACACCATTTGTATTTTCAAAACAAAGATTACCTATTAGTGCAGATTGAATACCATTAAAATCATCAAAAATCAAATTACCGACTCCTCCGAAAATAATTCCGTGCCCGCCTTCCGTGAGAGAGTTAACACCTGCCGTAAGTTGAATTCCGTTTAATTTTTTTCTTGTCTCGGAATAAATTCCGTTTAACTGGACTCCGTCAACATTTCCATCAAGAACAGAAAAAACGGTATTTAATCCAAATCCTTTGAGATTATTAAATTCCGAGCCGATGATACCAAGATTAAAATTTACATCATCTTCCAAGGACTGATTAATACTAACAGGATATACTAATGAAAGATTAACAGGTAATTGTTTCCCCTGGGGAAAAGCAAGATTACAAAAAAGCAATAAAATGGAAATAAGAAGGCAAAGTTTTCTCATATACATTAATTTTATTTTGATTGAATATAATAAATAAAAATTTAATAAAACACAGGTATAATATAGTATGTTACCATCACTGCTTAGCAGTCGCAAAGAGCGGGCTTGAACATAATTTAATTATATGATATAAAGACGTTATCTTTTTACCCTGAAAGTCTCGGAGCTAATTATTATCTTAAGGGTTAAAAATTTAATACATTATGCATAAAGACGATTGTATTTTTTGTAAAATAGTTAAAGGTGAAATTCCTTCATATAAAGTATATGAAGATGACGATTTTCTCGGATTTCTGGATATCTTCCCTAATACTAAAGGTATGACGCTTATAATTCCGAAAAATCACTACGATTCATATACTTTCGAAATGCCTGACGAGGTTTATTCAAAATTCCTCCTCACCGCAAAAAAATTTGGAAAAATTATCGATAAGAAATTAGGTACTCAGAGAACGGCACTTGTTATGGAAGGCATGGGCGTAAATCATGCTCATATAAAATTATATCCGCTTCACGGGCTTGGAAAAGATTTTAAAGCAATTATTCCTGAAGGTGAACATTTTTATGAAAAGTATCAGGGATATTTATCCACAATTTTAGGTCCAAAAGCAAAAGACGAAGATTTACTTAAAATTCAAAAGTTAATAACCGACTAATTATGAAATACAACCATCTCGAGATTGAAAAAAAATGGCAGGATTTTTGGTATGAAAACAAAATATTCAAAACTCCGGTATTAAACGAGCTTGATAAAAGTAAGCCAAAATATTATGTGCTGGATATGCTTCCATATCCAAGCGGTGACGGCTTACACGTCGGGCATCCGGAAGGATATACCGCTACCGATATTATATCCAGGTATAAAAGAATGAGAGGATTTAATGTTTTGCACCCGATGGGATGGGATGCTTTTGGTTTACCTGCAGAACAGTTTGCCATCAAGAAACAAATTCATCCGAGAATCGGAGTAGATGAATGTGTGAAAAGATTCAGGGAACAGCTGAAATCTCTGGGATTTTCTTATGATTGGGACAGAGAGATTAATACTACAGACGAAAAATATTATAAATGGACTCAATGGATGTTCCTGAAAATATTTAATTCTTATTTTGACGAGAAAGAAAATAAAGCAAAGCCCATTGAATCTCTTCCAATACCCAAAGGACTTTCAGAGAACGAGAAATACGAATACATTAATTCTCAAAGGCTTGCATTTCTTTCGGAATCTCCCGTAAACTGGTGTCCTGAGCTTGGAACCGTTCTTGCTAATGAAGAGGTTGCCGAGCAAACTGAAAAAGGTTACACTGTTGTCAGGAAAAATCTTTTACAATGGAAAATACGAATTACAAAATATGCCCGGAGATTAATTGACGGACTTGATAAACTGAAATGGCCTGAAAATATTAAGAAGCTTCAAACTAACTGGATTGGAAGAAGTGAAGGTGCTTCGGTTAAATTTAAAATTAAGAGTGAAAATTTTACCGGACTAAAAGAAATTGAAGTTTTTACAACACGCCCCGATACTTTGTTCGGTGCTACTTATATGGTACTTGCCCCGGAACATCCCTTCATTAAAGATATCACAACCAAAGAGCAGCTGAGTTCCGTTGAAGCTTATATTGATAAAGCCGCAAAGAAATCAGACCTGGAAAGAACAGAGCTTGATAAGACAAAGACAGGTGAATTCACAGGTGCGTTTGCAATTAATCCGGTTAACGGAAAAGAAATTCCTGTATTAATTGCGGACTATGTGTTGATGAGTTACGGCACCGGTGCAATTATGAGCGTTCCCGGACACGACGAGAGAGATATGGAATTTGCCGTAAAATATAATCTGCCGATAGTTCCTGTTGTACAGCCCGCAAATTTCGGTAAAGATGAAGCAGATGCTTTTTATGAGAATATAAGAAGCGGAAAACTGTGTTATACTGATGACGGAATTTCGGTGAACTCAGGTTTTATTTCCGGACTCACAACTTCACAGGCAAAGGAAAAAATGAATTTGTGGCTTGAAGAAAACGGTGTTGGGAAAAAAAGTATTAATTATAAATTAAGAGATTGGCTTTTTTCAAGACAAAGATACTGGGGAGAACCATTCCCGGTTATTCATCTTGAAGACGGAAAAATTAAAGCACTGAAAGAAGATGTATTGCCTGTTACACTGCCGGATGTACAGTCATATAAGCCAAGCGGCACAGGCGAATCACCACTTGCAATTATAGATGAATGGGTAAATACAATTGATACTGAAACAGGTCAAAGGGCAAAACGGGAAACTAATACAATGCCTCAATGGGCAGGTTCCTGCTGGTATTATATGAGATATATAGACCCTGATAACAGAGAAATTTTTTGCTCAAAAGAAAATGACTCTTACTGGATGCCTGTGGATTTATACATTGGTGGCTCCGAGCACGCAGTCTTACATCTGTTATATGCAAGATTCTGGCATAAAGTTTTATTTGACCTTGGATTTGTTAATTCAGATGAGCCGTTTCAACAGCTTTTCAATCAGGGAATGATTTTAGGCGAAGATGGAGTTAAGATGAGTAAATCAAGAGGCAATGTTATTAACCCCGATGATATGATTAACGAATTCGGGGCTGACTCTATGAGATTGTTTGAAATGTTTATGGGACCCCTTGAAGCCACAAAGCCCTGGAGTAACGAGGGAATGGCAGGTATGAACAGATTTCTAAACAGAGTCTGGAGACTTGTTGTAAACGAACATACAGGAGAACTTAACGGCGCAATAACAGATGAAGAGCCCTCGCCCGAGATTAAGAAACTTTTACACCAAACAATAAAAAAGATGACGCATGATATAGAAGACGGTGATATGAAATTCAATACTTCTATTGCACAAATGATGATATTTGTAAACGAACTTTATAAAAATGATAAATTAAGCAAATCTGTTCTTAATACCTTTGTTCTTTTGCTTGCCCCTTATGCTCCTCATATATCGGAAGAGTTATGGCAAAGACTTGGAAATAGCGGAATTCTTTCTTATGTGAAATGGCCCATATATGAAGAAGAACTCACAAAGGAAGATAAAGTAACTATTGTTTTTTCTGTTAACGGAAAAGTAAGAAGTAAAGCGGAAATGATAATTGATTCTGACGATAAATCTCTTCAGCAAGCTGCAATGGACGACCCCGTAATAATAAAGCATATAACAGGAAAAAATATATTAAAGATTATTACGGTAAAGAATAAAATGGTTAACCTTGTTGTGAAATAGAAACTTCGTTTTTCATAACGGGGAATTTGATGTTATGCTTCCTGAATTCCTGAAGTATTCTTTGATTCAGTTTTGAACGGACAAAAGCATATTTGCGTTGCTCTTCTATCCATACAAATAATTTAACTCTCATATAGCTGTCTGCGAGTTCGCTTAACGAAACCGATGATTCCGGCTCATCTTTAATTATTTCTATTTCTTTAGTAATGCCGAGAAGAATTTTTTTTATCTTTTCAAAATCTGTTTCGTAAGAAATAATAAGAGGAATTTCAATTTCCGTATATAGTGTATGGCTTCTGTTGATTAATTTATTTTCGAGCAGTTTAGAATTTGGAATAAAAAATGTTATACCTGAAATTGTGTCAATTCTTGTACTCCTTGTTGATATTGAAGTTACGGTTCCAAGAACTCCGTCAACCTCAATTAAATCTCCTTCCTTGATTGGTTTTTCAAAGAGTAGTATTATACCGCTGATAAAGTTATTTACAATGTTTTGAATGCCAAAGCCTATGCCAACGAGCAAAGCCGCACCTCCTGCAAAGAGGTATGAAATTTCAATACCGGCAGACTTCATTGCAATGAGAAGTGCAATGATAAAAATTATGTAAGATAAAATTCTTAAATATGATTTCGCAACCCCTTCTTTGTCTTTTTCGAGCTTCGGAAAAAGCCTTTTTGTGAAAAATCTCTTTATTAATTTGTTGATTATGTATGCTATCAGCAGCACAAGAATTCCGGCAAGTATTGCGGCAACCGTAAATTCAGTGTTTCCTATCTTAAAGGTATAATTTAAAAATTCCATTTTATACAGTTTTTATTAGGCAAAGATAAAAAAATAAATCAGATAAAGATATTTATAAAGCAATTGAAACAGATTATTTTTAAAACTAAATTATTAACATATGAGAAAAGTAGTTGCAATAGTCGGAAGACCGAACGTAGGAAAGTCAACGCTTTTTAACCGGTTATCCGGTAATAAAAAAGCTATAGTTCATGAAACAAGCGGCGTAACCCGTGACCGAAACTATTCGGAAGTTGACTGGCAGGGAAGAAAGTTTTTCCTGATTGATACAGGCGGTTTTGTGCCTCACGACGAAGAAACCTTTAACAGGCACATCAGAGAGCAGGTGAAGCTCGCAATTGAAGAATCGGATATTATTTTATTTATCGTTGACGGCTCTGCCGGTTATCACCCGATAGATGCCGAAATTATTTCTCTTCTGAGAAAATATTCGGGTGATAAAGAAGTAATTCTTGTTGTAAATAAAATTGATAATGAGCAGCGGGAACCAAACGCCGCAGATTTTTATAAACTTGGTTTGGAAAATCTTTTTGTTATCTCTGCATTAAGCGGAAGAAATACTGCCGATTTACTCGATAAAATTACTAAAGGTATATCTGCAGAAGAATCGGAGGAAGTCGAAGACACAAGAAAGAAATTTGCCGTAATTGGAAGACCCAATGCAGGTAAATCTTCTATAGTGAATGCCATTCTTAAAGAAGACAGGAATATTGTAACTGCCATTCCCGGAACTACAAGGGATTCCATAGATTCGGTTATTAAATATCACGGCGAAGATATTGTAATTATTGACACAGCAGGTCTGGTTAAAAAAAGTAAACTTCGGAGAGCGGAGTCAATTGATTTTTTCTCTGCCGTCAGAACATACAAGGCAATCCAGCGTTGTGATGTTGCCGTGCTTGTAATTGATGTTTCCATAATTATGGATGAATTTGAGAAAGTTTCAGATATTACTCTTTCACCTTTTAAGGTTGACAGACAGGACATAAAAATAATTGAAGAAGTGCTTGAGTTTAAGAAAGGACTTCTGATAGTAATAAATAAATGGGACCTTGTTGAAAAGGACTCCAAGACTTCAAAAATTATAGAGCAGAAATTCAACGAACATCTTCGAAGTTATGATTTCATAAAAATGATTTTCATATCCGCTTTAACAAAGCAAAGAATTCACAAAGTGCTTGAAGAGGCAGTTGAAGTTTATATAGAAAGAGGAAAGTCAGTTAAAACAAGCGAGCTAAACGAAGCCTTAATAAGAGATATCAGAATAACGCCGCCGCCGCCGGTTAAAGGAAAAGAGATAAAAATCAATTATATAACACAGGTGAAAACTTCGCCTCCTGTGTTTGCTTTTTTTTGTAATGACCCTAAATCCATCAGCGAAAATTATAGAAAGTTTCTTGAAAGAAAACTCAGAGGATATTTCGGATATAAGGGGGTTCCGGTAACATTAATATTTAAAAAGAAAAATTAATGATTTCTGAAATTTATTCGTCTGTTACTACCGGAGTAGATGCCTGTACCATAAGGGTTGAAACTCATATTGAAAGCGGTTTATATTCTTTTGCGGTTGTCGGGTTACCCGACAGCACCGTAAGAGAGTCAAGGGAAAGAGTTTCTGCTGCAATAAAAAATTCCGGATTGCTTTTCCCAACGGTGAAAAGGATTACGATTAATCTTTCGCCTGCCGATATAAGAAAAGAGGGAAGCGGCTTTGATTTGCCGATTGCAATGTGCATACTTGCTCAAACTTCGCAAATCCCGACTGAGAATCTTTCAAAATATATTTTTGTCGGAGAATTATCTCTTGACGGAAAACTGAGAAGAATTCCCGGAATACTTCCCATCACAATGCAGGCAAAAGAAGAGGGATTTGAGGGAATTATTCTTCCCTCCGAAAATGCAAACGAAGGTGGAATTGTTTCAGGAATAAATGTATATCCTTTTAACACCTTAACTGAAGTAGTTGAGTTTTTAAAAGGAGAGCAAACTAAGGAGCCGTACAAAGTAAATGTAAATGAAGTATTCAAGCAAGAGCTTGAAAATATTCTTGATTTTTCGGAAGTAAAAGGTCAGGCAGAAGTTAAAAGAGCTATGGAAGTTGCTGCCGCCGGAGGTCATAATATTATAATGATTGGTTTACCCGGTTCAGGAAAATCAATGCTTGCAAAGAGATTGCCCGGAATATTGCCCCCTATGTCGCTCGAAGAATCTCTCGAAACATCAAAAATACATTCAGTCGCAGGTCTTTTGAATATTAATGACTCTCTTATAACCATAAGACCGTTTCGTTCCCCTCATCATACGGCAAGCGATGTTTCAATTGTTGGCGGTGGTCCTAATGCCAAACCCGGAGAAATATCCTTTGCTCATAACGGAGTATTATTTCTCGATGAACTTACGGAGTTTAAAAAAAATGTTCTTGATGTCTTAAGACAGCCGCTTGAAGACCGTGAAGTAACAATTGCACGTTCAAAAATCACCGTGAAATATCCGTGTAATTTTATGCTTGTTGCAGCTATGAACCCAACTCCTGCCGGCTCTGTAGTTGATTTGGACAGATATTCCGAATATGATATTCAGAAATTTCTGGCTAAGATTTCCGGTCCGATTTTAGACAGAATTGACATTCATATTAATGTTCATCCGGTTAAATTTAATGAATTATCGTCGAAAGCATCGGGTGAAAGTTCAAAAGAAATAAGAAAAAGGGTGATGGCGGCACGTGTAATTCAGTTAGAAAGATTTAAAAATCTAAAGGGTAAATACTGCAATGCAAATATGGAGCCGAAAGATTTAAAGGAGTTTTGTAAAATTGATGAATCCGGAGAAAATCTTTTAAAGATGGCTATGAATAAACTCAGCTTATCGGCAAGAGCTTATGACAGAATTTTAAAAGTAAGCAGAACAATTGCAGATTTAAACGGAGAAGAAAATATTTCTCCTGCACATTTAAGCGAAGCTATACAATATCGCAGTCTTGACAGAAATGACTGGATTTGACAAGTTCTTCTCAAATTATCTATAAAAATTAATTTTTTATACAATATTCTTAATATTGTAATTTCTTTATATTTTCCTTATTTTTCATATATTTACAAACATAATTTTTCTTTGAAAAATGAAATTTAACATCTCAGTAGAGGATTTTGTAAACTACTTATCAAAACTTAGTTTTGTGATTCCAACACGCTCAACTCTTCCGATTCTTGAAAATATTCTTTTCGAGCTGGAAGGAAATAATCTGAGAATGCAGGCAACCGATCTTGAAAGTTTTATCAGAGCGCTGGTAAAAGTTGACGGCGTTGAAAACGGGAGCGTTGCTATTCCCGCCAAAAAACTGCTTGACCTTGTAAGACTGCTTGTTTCGAAATATGAAAATGTTACTATATCCACAGGGTTTGATAAAAATGACTATGAAGCATTAAATGCCGAAATTAATTTTTCGGAAATATTAATTGAAAAGATTAATTATGATTACGCATCAGCGAGTTTTACTTTTAGCGGTTTGCTCTCTGTTGACGAGAAAACAAGAATGATTGAAGCCTGTAAGAAAATCAACGATGGACTTTCAGCTGACAGTAAAAACGAATTGTCAGTTCTGATGCAAAAGCTTATTGATACAATTGAAGAGCTTCACAGAGAATCGGAAAAAGTCTCTACGAAAATATTTTCAAAGAAAAAAATAAAGATTGATTCAAACGATAAGAATAAAGTTACAATAACAACTGCTAACGGAAAATATTCTTTATACGGCGAAAATGCAGACGATTTCCCCATTCCTGAAGAGAAAACAGAATTAAATAAATTTGAAATACAGGGCTCTACTTTAAAGAGATATCTGGGAAAAGTAAGACACGCTGCAAGCGCAGAGGACATAAAAAGGAATATGGCAGGAATTTTATTCGATATCAGGAGAGATGACCTCAGATTAGTTGCAACAGACGGTTTCAGACTCGGAAAAATTTTACTGAAAGATTTTTCCCACAACAATCCTAAAGACGATAAATTTATTATTCCCTTAAAAGCGGCAGATTTACTTTTTAAACTTGTCGAAGAGGGAATTAATACTCTTGAATATGATGAATCATCTTTGAAGGTAACAACCGGTTCCGTAGAAATTTATTCGAAGCTTGTTGACGATACTTTCCCGAATTATGAAACGGTAATACCTAAAAATAACGATAAGAAACTTAAAATAAAAAAATCGGAGTTCTTAAATGCTTTAAAGAGAGCTTCCATTTTTGTTGACCCGGCAACCAAAAGAGTAAAACTTGAAATTAAAAACTTTGAGCTTTTCATAAGAGCCGATAACCCCGAAAGCGGTGCAGAAGGTGAAGAACAGATTGAATGTGAATTTATTTCCGAAGGTGAAAATATAAATTTTGATAAAGAGCAGTTTCTTATTTCTTTCAATGTGTCGTTTTTGCTTGATGCTCTCAGCGTATCCGAAACAGAAGAAATTATTATGAGCTTCAGTATGCCTTCAAAAGCTTCAATTATTACACCTACTGAACAGCCAAATAACGAAGATTTTATGGAACTCGTAATGCCGGTCAGAGTCAGCTAAAAAGGTTACTGTCAGAAAGTTCTAAAAGAAAGTTTTTAAAGGTAGAAAGTTAATTGATACTTCAAAAATTATCTCTGAATAATTTCAGAAATTATACACAACAAACAGCCGAATTCGGCAAAAGTTTTAATTATATTTACGGAAATAACGGGGAGGGAAAAACCAACATCCTTGAAGCTGTTTCTTTACTCACTTTTGGTAAGAGTTTGGTAGGCTCTCCCGAGTTTGATTGTGTTAAGTTCGGAGAATTTTCTTTCTTTACCGAAGGAAATTTTCTGAGCAGGCTTGATACAAATTTTACTGTATCGCTTGAGTATAATTCCGATTCGAAACGGAAAACTTATTCGCTGAATAAAGAAAGAGTTTCGGGCTTTTCATCGGAGATTTTCGGAAGGTTTCCGGTAGTTTTTCTTACACCGCATAGTCTTGCCATTACATACGGCAATCCTTCCGAAAGACGCAGGTTCTTTGATATAATGATTTCGCAAACGAGTAAACTTTATCTCGAATATCTGAAAGATTTAAACAGGCTGATTAAACAGAAAAATGCATTGCTTAAAGATTTTAAGGAAAACGGAAAAACCGGCAGAAATGATTTTCTGAATATTCTCGATTCTTATAATGAAAAATTAATTGAAATATCTTCGGAGATAACTTTCAGAAGATTGGAATTTCTTGCGGAATTTAAAGTCTTTTTTGAAAGTAAATTTAATTATCTGACATCGGGATATGATTTTCCGGTAATTGATTACTTAATGTCAACTAACGGAGAAATTGACCGGGAAGATTTTAACTCATATTCTTATGATGATATCTCAAAAATTATTTCTGTGAAATTAAATGAGGTAATTGAAGAAGAAATAGCAAGAGGTATTTGTCTCGTTGGTCCGCAAAGAGATGATTTCGTTTTTAAGATTATCAAAAATAAATCCGGAGATGTAAACCAACATCAGGGATTTTATCTGAAAAATTTTGCTTCTCAGGGTGAACATAAAACTTTTTTGATTTCACTTAAACTTGCAGAATTTGATATAACAAGAGAAAAGACAAACGAAAATCCTGTTATGCTTCTCGATGATGTTCTTTCGGAACTCGATTCGTACAGAGTTACAAAAATCATTTCTTATTTAAAAGATTTTGGACAGATATTCCTGACTTCAACAGAAACAGGTTATATAAACAGCATAAAGGAATTTTACGGAAATGATGATGTGAATTTATTTGAAGTAAAAAATAATTCGATATTGCAAAGATGAGCGTTCAGGATAAAAAAAGACTTAAAAGAACAATATGTCTTAAAGATGAAATCGAAGACTATGTGAAGCATCTCGGGTTAGACGAGAAGATGCAGGAATTAAGGATGCTCAGCCTTTGGCAGGAATGTGTAGGAGATTCGATTTCAAGATATTCTAAGCCGCAATACATAAAACAGAAAAAGTTGTTTGTAAGTGTAGAAAATGCGGTTTGGAGATATGAGCTTTCGATAAGGAAAGAAGAAATTATTTCAAGATTAAATGAGAGCTTAAAAAAAATAAACAAACATACGGTAATAAAAGAAATAGTATTTATTTAAAAGGAGAATAAAATAAAAAATGGCTAAAAACGGCAAAGAACAGGCGAATTCATACAGCGAAAAAGATATACAGGTTTTAAGCGGACTTGAACACGTACGCAAGAGACCTGCTATGTACATAGGCGATGTATCATCAAGAGGACTTCATCACCTTGTTTACGAGGTTGTTGACAACAGTATAGATGAAGCTTTAGGAGGATATTGTGATAAAATTCAACTCGTAATCAACAAAGATAATTCTGTAAGCGTTGAAGATAATGGAAGAGGTATTCCTACGGGAATGCACCCGACAGAAAAGAAATCCGCACTTGAAGTTGTTATGACACAGCTTAATGCAGGCGGAAAATTCACAAGAGATACGTATAAAGTTTCCGGCGGACTTCACGGAGTCGGAGTTTCTGTTGTGAATGCTCTTAGTGAATGGCTTGAAGTTGAAGTATGCAGAGAAGGAAGTAAATTTTTTCAGAAGTATTTCAGGGGTATCGCAAAGTTACCTGTAAAGGAAACCGGCAAGGTTAAAAATAAAACCGGCACAAAAGTAATTTTTCTTGCGGATAAAGAAATTTTCAAAACCATAACATACAAATATGAAACGATTGAAGACAGACTAAGAGAGCTTGCCTATCTGAATAAAGACGTAACAATTACAATAAAAGACGAAAGAAGCGAGAAAGCCAACGAATTCAAATTCAAGGGCGGATTGACAGACTTTGTTAAATATCTTGACGAAGACGAAAAATCAATTTCAGGAAAACCGATTTTTATTGAAGGCGAAAAAGATAATATAAAAATCGAAATTGCCTTCCAATATAACGAATCTTACAATGACAATATTTATACTTATGTAAATAATATTAATACGATTGAAGGCGGTACACACCTTGAAGGATTCAAGTCTGCTTTGACGAGGACATTGAATAACTACGGTATAAAGAACGGCATAATTAAGAGTGACAAAATTACATTAACAGGAGATGATTTCAGAGAAGGATTGACCTGTGTTATAAGCGTTAAAGTTCCTGAGCCGCAGTTTGAAGGGCAAACTAAAACCAAACTTGGAAATAGCGAAGTAAAAGGAATTGTTCAGTCTGTAACAGGTGAGCAGCTCGGAAACTTTCTTGAAGAAAATCCCGGTGTTTCAAAAAAAATAATTGAAAAATGTTTAAGAGCGGCAGAAGCAAGAGAAGCGGCAAGAAAAGCACGTGAATTAACAAGAAAGAAAACAGGCCTCGAAGGTATGTCAGGACTTCCCGGAAAACTTGCAGACTGCTCAATTTCAGATCCCGCTCAAACCGAATTGTACCTCGTTGAGGGAGATTCTGCGGGCGGCTCGGCAAAACAGGGTAGGGACAGAAGATTTCAGGCAATACTTCCTCTCAAAGGAAAAATTCTAAATGTCGAGAAAGCAAGAATTAATAAGATTCTTGAGAATGATGAAATCAAAGCTATTATTACTGCTATCGGAGCAGGCATCGGAAATTCCGATGAATTCGATTCCGATAAAGTGAGATACGGTAAAGTAATCTTAATGTGCGATGCTGACGTTGACGGCTCACACATCAGAACTTTATTACTTACATTTTTCTACAGGCATATGAGAGAAATTATTGATACAGGAAAATTATATATTGCTCAACCGCCACTTTACAAAATTAAAAAAGGTAAAACCGAACTTTACGCTTATGACGAAGATGAAAGAGACGAAATTCTGAAATCAATGAAGATTGATAAGAAAAAAGTTGTAATGGTTGAAGACGAAAATACCGTGAATGTTGTATCAGAAACAAAAGCTGTTATTTCGAGATTTAAAGGTCTTGGAGAAATGAATCCGGAGCAGCTCTGGAGTACGACAATGAACCCTGAAACAAGAACAGTATTACAGGTTACCAATGAAAATGCGGCAGCTGCCGATAAGATATTCAGAATTCTTATGGGCGAAGAAGTTGAACCAAGAAGAAAATTCATTGAACAACACGCTAAATACGCTAATATAGATGCTTAAAAAACTTATAATAATATTTTTATTTTTAATTTTCACAGTGCCTTTATTTGCTCAAAGTACAAATACAAGAATAGTTTCATTTGGCGAGCAAAGTAAAAACGGTTTATATTATTCCTTTTCGGCAGGTATGGGAATTTCTTACGGCAATAATCCGGATTTGATTTCTTATATCGGGTATGAACTTCCTAATTACAATAATCTTTCGGACGCGAGAAAACTTTCGGAATATGGAACAGGACTCAGTTTTTTTATTGCAGGTGAAAAGCAGATTGCAAAAAACTTTTCGCTCAAGCTTGATTATAATTATCTGATAAAATCAAATAATCTTACCGAGTACCCAAATTATGATTTCACTACATACAGTCATAATTTTTTACTGACAGGATATTATTTAATTCCCGGAGATTACTTCTTTCTGAAATTCGGTGCCGGTGCCGGTCCTGTTTTTTATTCGTTTAACGAAAAAATTTTTACAAACGAAACCTCATATAACTCAACAGGAGCAGAGATAAAATTAGATGCTGTTTTAAATGTCCAGATTGCAAAATCAGTTGCAACTTATTTTGGCGTCTTTGCTTTTAAGAATTTTTCTCCACCGCTGAAAGATTCCGGAGGAAATAAACTTCTTAACAGAGCAGGAGGTGATGTTTCGCCCGGGTCGCAAGGTGTTGGTTTAAGACTTGGAATTGAAGTTGTTTTATTTTAATATATTATATTATGGAAGAAATAATACAGGCAATAGTTTTCGGAATAATTCAAGATCGGAAGAGCACACGTCTGAACTCCAGTCACGAATCACCATCTCG
>CALKAJ010000256.1 GCA_937983305.1 uncultured Ignavibacteriota bacterium
ATTGATTCTGCTTTTTTCATCAATGAGATTGGCATACTTACCGGTGTGAATTTCAATAATATCCGCCCCGCATTCAAGGGCAAGGTCAATATTCTTAGGCTCCGGCTCTAAAAAAAGACTCACTTCTATATCTTTTTTGTGAAGAGCATCAATAGCATCCTTATATTTTGATTTATTCTGATTCAGGTTCAGTCCACCTTCAGTTGTTAATTCCTCGCGATTCTCAGGAACTAATGTTACAAGGTCAGGCAATATTTCACATGCAATTTTAATCATCTCTTCAGTAGCTGCCATTTCAAGGTCGAATTTGGTTTTTACAACCTCCCTTAGCAACCTTACATCTCTGTCATTAATATGACGCCTGTCCTCTCTTAAATGGCTTACAATACCCTCTGCTCCTGCTAATTCGCATATACCGGCTGCAATAACCGGGTCAGGCTCTATTTCACCCCTTGCTTCGCGAACTGTTGCAATATGATCAACATTAACTGATAATTTCATTGTATTTAATTAAAATAGTTTATAAAAATTGTTTGAATATCTATAAATTGAAATACTGTCTATTGACAGCATTACTATCCAATGCAGTATCCAGGCATAAATAAAAGAGTTTGCCCTTAAAGCCTGTACTCCGAGAATTAACCCCGCAAATATTGAAGCAAAAAGTTCTAAATCAGGTTTACCTCGGTGCAGAATGAAGAAAGGTATCATTTGTATGAAAACCGAATAATATCCGAATTTTTCCTTAAGCCCAAATAAAAAATAGCCGCGCCAAAGAAATTCCCATCCGAGCATATATACCAAAATACTTAACTCGTATAAAATGAACAGACCCATATTATTTCTCAGAACCGAGCCGCCCTGAGGATATGTCATTGCAAATTCTTTTGATGCAGATACAATCCAGACTACAGGCAGCATAAATGCAAGAAACAAACCTGCGGTTATCAATCCGAATTTTAAATCTCCAAGTTTAAACCCATAACTCGAAAGTTTCTCTTTAAAAATCAGCTTAATTATCAAAACGGGAACAAGAAACATAATACTTCCATCTACAAGGAACCAATAAAACCTTGAACCAAGCCTGTCTTTTGCAAAGTGGTCATAGTAAAAAGATGGGGCAGCAAGAGTCATTGATAAAAACACAATAATTGAAACCGATAGAAATAAAACCACCGGTTTTAGTTCAAGTTTTTTTACTTCAGCATATAATTTACCAAGTTCTTCTTTTAAATAAGGAATCAATTTGATGTTTTTGATTTAATAATGTATTTAAATTGGTTTGGATTTAAATTTAATAAATTAATATTTCCGGGCAATTCAATTGTTGGTGTTACAATTCCGGAACTGTCTTTTTCAATTGAATTATACTCTATAAATACCCGAATACTCTCTTCGTTTAATTTCGCAAGCTGGTCAACTCCGCTTCTGACTGAAAATGTTACTTTGGGAGGAATTATGAGCACCTCCTTGTCTTCCGGAACATTTTTAATTTGAATAGTGTAATCCTCGAAATCCTTTTCTGCAGCCAGTTCAACCTGATAACTTATCGAAATACTTGTTGGTTCAATATTCAATAAATTTACAAGTGTGTCGAGAACAGATACTGTTTTTGAAAAACTCGAATTGACATCGGAAAAAGTTCTATACTCCGTTCCTATTGTTTTTATTTTCGAAATAACAGATGCAGCTCCGATAATTTTGACCGAATCCGGAGTAAGCTTTGGTTTCCCGATAATTATGAAACCTTCTTTAGGGATAACATTTATGTTATTTTTGATTTTCACTGTCTTTTCCTGAAT
>CALKAJ010000257.1 GCA_937983305.1 uncultured Ignavibacteriota bacterium
GTGTGAGAGGCGCTCCGGTGGGCTCATTAGCTCACCGGCCGTCTACTCGATTGGCGTTTCGTTGTTCATTTTTCCAGTCAATTTGTCCTTCATTTTTGCTGCATTGTCTTTCTTTCCGTGCGTTGGGGTAGGCTAGCTCTTTTGCAGGTTTTGGTTTTAGCGTGGGCTTGTGCGACCTGCAAATGTGCTTGACTACGAAGCGTTGGCTATGTTGTTTTATAATTTTCCACAAATGTTTCAAATAAGCTTTTCATGGTTTCATAGTTTTTTCTTTTTGATAAAGTTGTAATGTCAAAAGTCAATAAATGCTCAATGTCTTTTTGTGAGAGATAATTTCCATGTATTAGGATTTCTCTAATCTGGTCTAAGTCACCATAATATTGCCGTTTGTCTGGGTCGTGGTTTTCAATTAAAAATTTTGCAAGGCATTCTTCAATAATTGGTTTTGAATGATTTTGAATATCATCAACTGCACGTAAAACATCATCAATCTTTCTGTCGATAATACTTTTATCATTGAACAATATTTTGCCATTGCTATGAGACGAATTGTTGCGGTCGTCAACACTTTTCTTGTAAGCACCAATTTTTGAATTATCGCAACCAAGTAACTTAAAGAACTTAAAAAATGGTGCTTCGTTTGATTTTACAAATGCAAATGGTGTTACAGCGTTCATAAAATCGTTTTCCATATCGTTGCTCAAACCAACCATTGCTTTTTCAAAATCAATTTTGCGGTTTTCTTTGATTTGCCAAACCTCGAAATAAACAAAACTCATGTAAAGCATGTGGTAAGCAATAAAGGCAAAGGGATATTTTGCATTATTGTAATTGCTTTCAAAACTTTCCCAAAGGAAATTTATGTAATCTTGCTCGTCTCTGGTTTTATAAGAGTTCGGCAAATATTCCAGTATGTCGATTGCATTTGCCATTATTCTTCCCAAAGTTTATTGATTTCGTCTTTTATTTTTTGCTCAAATATCTTTATAAGCTCTTTGTTGGCTTTTACTAATTGCTGCTCTTTTTCGATTTGAGAAACAATTAAATTTTGTTCTTCTATAGGAATTATGGGTATTTGAACAACTTCAACTGTTTTAAAACTTAATGCAGGCATAGCTCCGCCAGCGGTTATTCTTTTGAAATAAGACTGAACATATTCCGAAGTAAGGTAAAAGTAGAGAAAATCATTTGTGATTTTTTCATTTGGTGACACTTTAAAAAGATTGTTAGCTAATACACCGTCAAAACCTCTTCCGACATATCCGGCAGACGCGCCATATCTAACAACAACCACCTCGTCTTTCCTAATATATTTATTTTTCGATAGTTCCTTTGGGATATATCTAAAATCGTCAGAATATTGAGTGTAATTCTCTATTCTCAAAAAGACATCATATCCATCGATATATTCTTTACTCTGTAATTCCAAATCTACCTGAATTCCTTGAGAAAAATCACATACAGAACCCAATTCCACCATTTCCCATTCGGGTTTTATATCAATTTGGGGGTTGTAGTTTTCAACTACTTGATTGGCTCCGGCAACTATTTTCTCGTATTGCTCTATTTTAGTTTCGATTTCTAATTGAACCGTAACCGGTGGTAGCGGAATTTTAAAAGGAGACAATGAAGCTCTTGTAATTTGGGGTTGTGCTGCACCAGTAATTACTGAACTCAAATCTGAAACCTTTAATAAATGGAATAGAAATCTCTTATTTATTCTATTATCAATCGGTTTAGCAACCATTGCATTTCCTGTAATCCACGACTTAGGTTCAGAAAAATTTATAGTTCCACATGTAGCCCCTCTACATGTTATTAGTACTTCTGAATCTTCATGATTGTATTTATCGTAATAACCAATTACACCGTTTGCACCAAAAACTTTGTATTCTCCATTTTCTTTGAAATCACTTGCACTAATAGTTTGAGGTTGATAAAGGTCACAAACTTCGCTTAATTCAACTAAGTCGAATTTGGACTGTTTTTTTGCAATACTGTCTTTATATCTATCTCCGCTTAAATTATAATCCCCATTTTCAGTTATTCTGCTTCTTTCAACTGCAATCGAGTTTAATGGCAAATGTTCAAAATCAATTAGCGAAAAGTCATTGTTTCGAATAGCTGTAATGTATTGCTTTATGAAATTTGTTGCATCGGGCAAATCACTTGTACTAAGTTCTTTTCTTTGTGCTCCTAAACTGTAGCCATCATTTTCAATTTTTACGAAAAGTATTTTTTCTGTTTTTTTTGCAAGTGTTTTATCTAACAAGAGAATTGAGGTTTTAACACCACTATACGGCTGAAAAAGACCGGCTGGCAAACTTACAACTCCGTAAAGAAAGTTTTTTTCAACCAGCAATTTCCTCAATGCTTTATAAGCTGTGGCACTTTGAAAAATAATACCTTCGGGAACAATCACCGCTGCACGCCCGGTTGTTGGGTTAATATGCTCCATGATATAATCCACAAATAGCACCTCACTTCTATTTGCTTGCATTGCAAATTTCTTGTGCGGGCGAATACCTCCTTTTGGTGTCATAAATGGCGGATTAGCCATTATAATATCAAATGTATCGCCCCAACGGTCAGTATAAGTTAAAGAATCATATTCATATATTTTTGGAGTTGTAAATCCATGCAGATACATATTTACCAAACTCAAACGCACCATTTCGGAAGAAATATCATAACCAACGAAGTTGTTTATTAGCTTTTTCCGTTCATCGGGCGTAAGTAAATCGCCTTTGTTCTTTTTAGTGTTTTCGTTCAGAATGTGTTTGTATGAGGAAATTAAAAATCCGGCAGTGCCACAAGCAGGGTCGCAAATGCTTTCATCTTTTTTGGGCTGCATAATGGCTACCATAAAATCAATAATATGGCGTGGAGTGCGGAATTGTCCTGCATCACCTTGACTGCCTAAAACTGATAACAGGTATTCAAAAGCATCACCCAGTTTTTCGCTATGGTCGTAATGAAACTCATTGATAACCTTCAGAAACATTTTTAACGTCTCTGGGTCTCTGTAAGGCAGATATGCGTTTTTAAAAATATCTCTGAAAAGTTGCGGTATATTAGGATTTTGGTTCAGTTTTACTATTGCTTCTCCGTACAGTGCCAACATTTCATACCCGCCCAATTTGGGGTCAAATATTTTTGTCCAACTGTATTTTTCGTAATCGCCTGTAAAAAAAGTAGCTTCTCCACCAAATTCCATTGCTTCCTTATCCATATCGTCCATGAATTTGTATATCATAGCAATGGTAATTTGCTCAACTTGGCTTTGTGGATTTGGTAGTTTTCCTACCAAAATATCTCTTGCAGTATCAATCCTGCGTTTTGTTTCTTGGTCTAACATTTATGCAACAAATTTATTAAGTGATACATTATCTTTTATGTACTCAGGTATCGCAAAACGCAATTCAGGAGGCAACTTTCTGAATACATCACCATTTGGATTGGTGTTTAATAATGCATATTTTCTATTTTCAATTATGTCTCTGAACTCAGAGTCTGTAATGTAACTTTTAAAATAATCCCTTGCGAACGTGAAATATTCTTCGGGTGGTAAATAACGACTGTCAAACTTTTCAAATTCCTCGTCAAGAAGTTCGTCTTTTGATTTAAAATAAGGAATAAAACCAAAGATTTTTTCAATGATTTCTCTCAATGATAAACGCCTGTCAATTTTTATGGCATTCCTTAGTTTGCTTATATTGTAATACTCCTCTGGTTTATCAAAGATTTGACTGATAATGTATTGTTCTATTGCATCAAAATCTTTTTGTTGAACTAATTCCTTGATTTTGCCATCCTCTTTTACTTTATCTTCAAATTTCTCAAAATACATTCGGTCAATCTTCATTCCTTCAAGCCCAATTTCATTGACTGTGAAGGTTTTTAAAGGGTCGTGTTTTGTGCTGTCATATTCGTCAACAACATAACCGCCTCCGCCACCTCCTTCAGTTGAAGTTCCTTTTGGTGGTAACTTTAAAACTTCATCGTAATTGAATTTTTCCTCGAAAAACTCGCAGTTTGCAAAGAAGTCAAAAAGTTTAAACCTCGATTTTTGTAGGTTTTCTTCCGGTATATTTTCGATTAAACTTTTATCCTTCAAAACCTCTTTATTCGCAAAATTGAATTTTCTTGTTCCTCTTCCTTTTATTTGAATAAAGTCGGTTGGAGAGAAAATTGGTCGCATCAAACACACATTTAAAATATCAGGGCAATCATAACCTGTTGTCATCATGCCAACGGTAACACATACACGGGTTTTGCTTGTCTGGTATAAATCGTGAAAGTTACCTTTGCCACCCAAACGATTGTTAGTAAAGTTAATCGTCAATTGCTGTGCATCTGGTATCCAAGAAGTAACTTGCATTGCAAAATCAGATTGATATTTGCCCGGAAACATCTTATCGGCAAATTCATTCAGAATTTGTGTGATTTTAGCAGCGTGGTTTTGACTTACACAAAATAAAATAGATTTGCCAATTTCACCAGAAATCGGGTCTTTATAAGCGTTCTCTAAAAATGTTTTACAAAAAATGCGGTTCGTGTTTTCGGAAAACAATTTCTTTTCAAAGTCACGCTGCGAAAATGTAGTCGAGGTTTCTTCTCCATTATCGTCTGTTATTTCAACCGTGTAACCTTCATCGCTTAAAAGCTGTGTAGTTATTTCTGTTCTTGCATCGACAACACAAGGATTTACTAAAAAACCATCTTTAACGCCATGTAATAGACTATATTGAAAAGTTGGTTTGCCATCTTCACAACCAAAGGTTGTGTAAGTGTCCAAAAGCATTCTCCTTTCTAATTCTCTTGGGTCTTTTTCGCTTAACAATCCTGCATCAATCTTTTTTAAATAGTCCTTTGGTGTTGCTGTCAGACCTAACTTGTAGCCAATAAAGTATTCAAAAACAGCTCTGCTGTTACCTCCGATACTTCTATGTGCTTCATCAGAAATTACAAGGTCAAAATCAGTTGGTGAAAAAATCCTTTTATATTTGTTTTTGAAAAGAAACGATTGCACTGTCGAAACAACAATTTCTGCTTGCCGCCAGTCATCCCTATTTTCTTTGTAAATACTGCACTTATAATCAGTTCTTAAATATTCTTTAAAAGCTTTATCTGCTTGGTCTTCCAATTCCAAACGGTCAACCAGAAACAAAACTCTTCTTGCGTTTCCAGTCCGTAAAAACAATTTGATTACGGCTGCTGAAGTTAAAGTTTTACCTGTGCCAGTTGCCATTTCAAATAAGAAACGGTCTTTGCCTGCTTTTACTTCTTCCTGTATTCGTTCAATAGCTCTAACCTGATACTTACGCAAAAACCTTAATTTATTTTCTTCAATAAAAGCACTGCGTTGCGATTCATCAATATATCTCGGGTCACTTGCGTAATCTGGTTTTTGAGTTTTTACAATGTAATCTTCTTTTACGGTTTCATTTACTAATGCCTCTGCATTTGGCTTAAATTCCGTATATCCGATAACAGTTTCAGGTTTTGGAAATGTTGCAATAATATTGGGATTTCCTCTTTGTAAATCCCAGAAGTAATGCAAATTGCCATTTGAAAGAATTATGAATCTACAGTTTTGAGATTGTGCATATTTTCTGGCTTGTTCCTTAGCAAAAAGTGGATTTATTTCTTCTTTCTTTGCTTCTAAAACAATGAAAGGAAAACCTTTGTCGTCAAGTAACAGATAGTCAATGAAGCCATTTTTTGTTTTTTCAAAATCTTCACCGAATTCATCTAATTCGGTTTGAGTTAGTTTTGTTTTATTTTCAAGTACAATATTGGCTCTGCCTTCTTTCGAATCAAAGAACCGCCATCCCGCTTCTTCAAGCAGTTTATTGATTTTTATTCTTGCTTTAGCTTCTTTTGACATTACAATTCTATTCTATTTTATAATCACAAATTTAGTTTTAAATTCTCAACACCAATTTATTCAAATAAGTCGCTGTCTTTCAGTGATGCGTAAGCAAAATGAAGGCTCTTTTGGCTGCGAAGCGGTCGCCCGCGCGTTGGGGCAGCCAAATGTGCCTGAATGTGCGGTGGGTTTCCATTTTCTTTGTCTTTATGCAGCAAAAATTTCTTTATCATTTTGTCGTCTGTTTCTGTCTTTTTACAATGAACGCCAACGTTCAAGTATAAGCGTAGTGCGGGTTTTCGGAGCAATACACTGTCCGCTAGCACGAACTTTGATAGATGCCAAAATACCAAATTTTAGCCACTTCGCCCGCATTACGCTTATACAATGTTGGCGGTAGTTTTTTTATTCAATTCTCCTTAATACCCCCTTTAATTTTGCTTCA
>CALKAJ010000258.1 GCA_937983305.1 uncultured Ignavibacteriota bacterium
CATCCAATGGACGATGCCTGTTTTTCTTATCCATCAAAGTATATTCGGCATGATCTCCTTCCCGAAGTTCACCTCTATGGGCAATTTCGACCTCTCCATCGGGAAATACCAACACAGCACCAACCATAGGGCTGGGATGGTCGTCACGTGCCTCTTGCTTAGATTGTTTCATGGCTTCAATTGCCATTAACATATACTCACGGGGATTTTTTCTTTTTGATTCTTCCATATTTTCATGTTTTATAGAGCCATTAATGTATTCAAGATTGTACCATCTGCCCTGGAATAAAGCGTTACCCAGTTTGGAATAACCGGCACATTGACACTCGGATGTGCTGCAATGCTGTTGTAAGATGCTGCAATGTCCGTATTCTGAAAATAGTTGTAACCTCCAGTAATATCGGGAATCCCTGGCTGATAATGCCAATAGGCGATACTGTCTGTCAAACATTTTGATAGTTTAATAGTCCCACCTTCATCATACACAAATAAATCCTCCTTTAGTTTTATCTGAATTTTGAACGTGTTGTTTGCATCCTTAACAAGTGTTAGAAACAAATCAGTGTTTATTGGTACTATTGGCATTTTTGAGAACCTCAATCTTTTCAGTTCGGTTTCTAACTCTTCCAAAGCTTTTATTACAATTTTAATCTCACCCTTATGCCTTTCAACACCTCTTTCAGTATGTGACAATGGATTTAATAACATTTCCACATACTGTTTCAAATCATTAAGTCTGGCTATTGAATCTGTCCCATTAATCCTTTCCAGAAAAAGAATGCTGTTGGTAATCATTCCGTCCAGCGGATAATTCTTATGTGATTTATCTCTATTTACATCTCTGTAACAATACTGTGGCAGGTAGGTATCAATCAAAAATTCGCAATGTTTCCTTAAATAATTGGCTGCAGCCGGATAATCGTTTTCCTGTAAATGATTAAAAGCGATGGAAAGTTGTGATTTTGTTTCAAAAAATCTTGGCTCCGGCTTCGCAGGATCTTTCTCATTCACATAAAACTCCCAGAATTTCCAGCCATGGGTAAAATTGCCGTGTTCTATCTTGTGTTTGGCGATGTTGAAAAGTTGCTTATCATGGGTAAATATCAAAAGCTGATAATTTCTTTCATAATCCTCAAACAGTAACTTCAAGACAACTTCACGGTTGCTCATATCCAAACTGATGAGTAAATCATCCAATGCTAAAAGGTTCAGTTTATCAGCCAAAAGACGTCTTTCTAATATCCCTAAACGGATGGCTAAGCCAATTGCTGTTTTCTTTGCTTCATTCAGGAACGAATGAGGACGGTGTACCACGTTCGGGTGACCGTAATAATTGTTGACTTTTAAAATAATAGAAGCCTGCTGAGTGAATCTGAACTTCGTGTTTGTTCTCCTGAACTCAATGGGTGTATAGTTTAATTCAATTTCAATAGGAAAATCAAATTTTCTATCCAGTATCTGATTCGCCTTCACGGTAACCAAACCTAATTCCTGCCGGAGTTGCCTGTTAAATTCATCAACAAGATTTTTATACTGGTCATAGGTAGTTGAACCAGCAGTAGGGTACTTTTTAGTTACAGGGTCTTTTTGTAGTTCTTCGTTGATTTTTTCTAAGGCCTTGTCGAAATACTTAATATTGGCAGTGAAAGGTGCCGGTGCATTAAAAGGCATAAACCTGAATATTTGCTCATCGAACAATGGCATTTGTTCTGGCTCATGTTTATGCATGAACCTTAAAAAACTCGCAACCACATTGTAATCAATAAAGTCGCTGCTTACGGCACTTTGCTGTAAATCAGTATTTCCTATAACATTGTAATCTGCAAGTTCAATTTTGTATTCATTCCCATCATCCAAAGCCATTCTGATAAATGCCCTTTCGGGTTCAGGTTTATGAATATTGACCAGGTTTTTCTCGTGGGCAGCGGTGAAATAATTGTCAATATCAGCCGGTTCTTTATAACTGCATTGCAATAAAGTATAAATAGCCCAGTAAATGGAGGACTTACCGCTTCCGTTTTCGCCCCAGGCAAGAATGTTTTCCCCGTTGGGCAATTTAAGTGTGTTGCTTAAAACATTGCCTGTGAAGAATTTAAAATTCTGAAGTTGTAGTTCCGTTATCCTCATTGGCTGATGTTTGAATTAATAATGCCTACAATATCTTTGCTCACAATATTGGCTTTAAGCAGGATGTTTCGAATCGGGTTTTTCTGCTCATGCAACCAATGGTAAAAGCCAACTACCGTTTCAATATCCTGTTGTGTGTATTGGTCTGTAATTGGTTGAACACGGTTCTCCAAATGTTCAATTACCTTCAGTTCCTGCATTTCAGGCTCTTTACTAAAATACAGTTCGTAAAAAGCCTGGTCGATTACCTCCTCGATGGAGTTGATAATCAGGTCATCGCCAAGATACTTGATTAAGGATTCCTTCCGTGGCTGATATACCAGTAAAATGTAATCAACCAATGTGGCAAATAAATCCTGCTTATCGGTTTCAATAATGGGGATTTCAAGTAAAGGCTCTTTGTCAATCTGGTAATTGTTGCCCTGCATTTTGCCTTTATGCTTTAACCAAAAAGCAATGAGTTTGCTATTTAGAAGGGCTGTTAGGTATTTTAGGTTTATCCTTTCGGTCTTAATAATATTAAATGCCATCATCACATATGCACAACTCTCTGTATATATAAATGTTGGCCTATCACATTTTCGTACACTCAATATTTTTTCACCTTCCTCAAAATAATACTCATCCCTTGGCCAATGCAAATGAAAATATTCAAGTCTGCCATTTTGATTTTCTCTCCTTTCCTCCATTATCTTTCTATAAATGGAAAGGTGTTCTAATAAATTGGGCGCATCGTTTTGATAATTACTCTTTGTGATATAAAGTATTTCGGCTTCATAATCATGAATAAACTTATAGCGTTGTACTTCATTAGGTTCAAAAATTGGTTTTATATACTTTTTTTCGACAGAGCCTAATGCATCAAATTTTCCTTTTTTTACTACGAATACACCATCCCCAACTTTTATTTTATTTTCTAAAATTTCCAATTCTGAAAATTTCTTTATATTCCTGGCATTGACAATATCAGGATTTGGGACAATTCCTTGAGCAACTTCTTTTTCAAATAGCTTTATATGATTAACTGCCCGAATTTTCTTTAAGATATTGTCATTCGCATCATTGGCAAACGTGATATACCCATCAACATAATTAACAGGAACAAATTCAAATTGTAGTTTTTCAAAATTATCGTGTGTGCCATCTGTGTCGCTTTGTAAAAAATAATCCAGGAAGGTCTTGTCAATATTATCAACTAATAATCTTGAATAGTTGGAAATATAACTTGTAGAGGGTTGTGAAATTTTCTTTACCACATAAATCATCGTCTGAATACCTGCACTTTGAAACACTTTGTAATTACCAAAGTCGGTAAAAGAAAGCATCTTGGTTTCCTGAACAACCTTATTCCGCAAGATAGCTGCACCAGCGCTGGTAATCCAATTATTCTGTGCTATAAAGCACTCAATACCGCTATCATCTTTCAGCATATCCATACAAAAGCAAGCAAACAGATACCAAATATCCATCTTGCCCATATAATAAGGGCTATCCCTAAGACCATCAAATGCAGCCCGGTTGGTATATTCTTTAATGTATGGTGGATTGCCTATTACAATATCAAAACCTCCGTCATCAAAAACATCCATAAAGTACAAATGCCATAAAAAGTATGGTTTATTTTTATGGAAGTTCCGAATCAGGTTTTCGTAGCTCAGTTTAAGCCGTTCTTTCTCATTAACAAGTGTTTCTCTCTGAGCCTTATATTTTTCAAGGTCTTTTTTCAGCTTTTCAAGTTTCCTTCTGTAAGCAATTGTAGTATTAGATGTATCATCAAAGTTGGTTAATTGTATTCCTTCAATCTTAACCGTGAGTTTATCAATCTCCAATTGGATTTTGTCCAGCTTTTCGTCAACCTGTTCTTTGATAAAGTCTTTTTCAAAGTTTTCAATTTTGGTCTTTATGATGCTTTTCTCCTGTGGGTCGAAGCTCTTAAAGTATTTCTCTTCCAACTCAGTTATATCGAACTCCTGATTTTGCCACAAGTAGGTAGTAAGACTACTTTCTTCGACCATTGACCCAAATAAATTTCGGGTAATTCCTTTTCTCTGTTTATATTCATTGATATTAAAAACCAATGGAATACCTTCAAATTTCTCCAGGAGGCTATGCCCCTGCATAATTTTATAATCGAGGTTGGGCAAAGGTTTGGGGTAATACTCGTCAACCACCAATGCCAGCCAGAAGCGTAAACGGGCAATATCAACAGCCCCCCGTTCCAGGTCAACTCCATAAATACTTTTCTGGATGATGTCCTTTTTTGTCTGAGCCTCATCAAATGATTTATCGGGTTCAAGTAAATTATGTATCCTGAACAAAACACTGTAAATTACTTTTAGTATTCCCATTGGGAAAGCCCCTGAGCCTATGGCAGGGTCACATACTTTTACTCTTTTCAGAAGTTTTCTGATAGTAGTCGCCTTGCTTTCAATAAAAGGGTCAATTGGTTCTTTGTCAGCTTTTACGAGTGATTCTATGGCTTTATCATTCCCTGGTAAGTGGTGGCATAAATACTGAATAATGGTCTGCTGGCTCATATAATGCACCACCTCTTTTGGGGTGTAGTAGGTGCCGGAGTTCCGGTTCTCTTCCAGCAGGTTTTCGAAAATATGCCCCAACATTTCAGGGTCAATACCAACTTCATGATCCTCTGGGCTATTCTCGTCAATGGTGAAATTATATTGTTCTAAAAACTCAAACAGGTCTTCAAACATATGAGCCGGAAAGTCAATATCATTACCCAGCGAAAAATCATTGTCAAACAAACCTCCGTTCAGGTAAGGGACACTTCTCACAGATCCATCAGTAAAAGGAGAGATGCTATCTATTAAAAATTCAAAATTCGGACGTTCTTTATTATTAAGCGTATTATAGAACAATTCTTTCAGATACTTGCTGTGAAAGTTATTTGGTTGTTTTGAATCTTTGAACAACCTAAAGATAAAATCCCTGTAACCATTTGCAGGTGAAAAAATTCTCTTTACGGTTTTCGTGTATTCATCTTTTTCGGTATCCTCAGAATATGCTGAAAGGTTTTGTTCTGTGGGAACACCCATCCAACCTTTTCGCTGCAGGAAATAAAGGAATACTAAGCGACCTAACAGTTTTTTTGTAAAATCTCTTATCGGGAGTTCGTTAATCGTTTTCTCCTCCTCGGTTTCATTGCGATCTATTCCAAAAATATTATACCTGATATTTTCATCTTCAATAAGATGATTGTTGAAAATTTGAAACTGCTCTTTGTATTTTTTGAAAAACTCCTCTGTAAGCTTTTCAACTGAGAAAGCATCAATGACATCTTTCAGTTCAAAGTCAAAACCATTCTTCTTTGCGGCTAATTCCTTGAGGCGTTTGGCAGCAGTAGAGGCAGTTTCATTTTCACCAAGAACATAAGTAAATCGTTTAGGGTTGGTTTTAAACTCTTCATAAGTACCATCGTCCTTAAATCTTGATTCTTTGCTGATAAAGGAAAGGCGAAAATCTGGCTTGTCTTCAGAATCAGGAACGTAAAAGGCTAAAATGCCGTGGTTATTAGCCTGGTCAATAAACTTAGAAGTAAGATTGTGGAACCCTACTTTAGCTTTGGTAATGTTTCCTTTTTTGACAGCAACTTCCAGTATAATGATTCTCTTGTTATCGGTGAGAGTAATCTCTCCTTTCTGGTGAATGTAAGAAATTTTGTCGTTATTGTTTTCAATGACAACAAGGCTATTTTCGAAGCTACAATTAGGGAAAACATAGTCAATAACCCTATGCCACTTTTCAAAGTTGTATGAATCTGTCAGTATTTGCTTTAACTCTTTTTCTTGCATAGAATGATTGATTGTTATATGTTGAAACTCTCACTGATAATAATTTCCGGTTTGAACTCTTTGAGATTGAAGATAGGCTGCAATACAGGGATATTATCATCCTCGATAGCCTGCAATGGGTATTTTTGAAGTATCTTGATAACCTCTTCCAAAAGCACCGCCTGTTTAAGTGGTACTGTTTTAACAGCTTTTGCCAACTTATTTACATCTCTTTGCAAGTTTTGGAATTTACCTAAGCGAATTGCCTGTTTTGCATTTTGTAAAAGCTCCTTTTCCTCCAGATTAGCAACCTGAATGTTAGAAATGGCATCTAAAAAAGCTAAAGCCCTTTTTTCATTAGGACCCTGCGTAGTATCAATCTTTCTTTCTTTGCTTTTTTCTTCCTCTAACTTGTTCGCAAACAATTGGATAGCTTTTTTAACCTGATCGTGATGATGTTCGTTTAGGTCAATGGCTTTTTCTGTAACCTTGGCATAATATTCATTTTCAGCCTGCAAGAAAGTAAGTTCATCTATTTCTCCGTTTTCCCTGACCAATAAAAAAGCATCCCTTTTCTCATTTCGAATGAAAGTGATGGTTGAACCTTTCAAAACAGGGCTTTTCCTGCCGACTCTTGCCCTTGTGGGCATATTCTTAATTTGTTTGAATAAGTCTGGGTTGTCTTTTCTGAACTTACGCAACTCCAATAAGATTCTTAATTTCTCATCTTTTTCCTCATTCACTGTTTTGTCAAATAGTCCAAAGCTTTCAGTTACTTCATCCTGAGAGTATATCTGGCTGTCTTCACCCATTGCACTGTGGAAAGCCTGTAACTTCATAATTGCCTTTTTCTCAAGTTCAATATCATTGTTCACTTTAGCAGTAGGGAAGAAGTTGAAAACATAAATATTATTGGCTTTGGAGCCAATCCTATTTACTCTACCAATGCGCTGCATTAAGCGAGTACTGTTCCAGGGAGTATCGTAGTTAACAATGATATTTGCCCGGTGCATGTTTATACCTTCGGCTAGTACTTCAGTACTAATGACCATATCATAATCGTCCTTTTGCTCGGTAAGAGAAATATTTGCATCAAAGTTTGCTTTTACCAATGGGAAACGGTCTTTTCTGCTACTGCTGTCGACAACGAGGATTTTTTCAAAACCTGCTTTGGTCAATTCATCTTTAAGATACAGGGTGGTTTCCTTGGATTCTGAGAAGACTACAAGTTTTTGTTCCTTATTAATAGACTTGTTAAACAGTTTTTTGGTAAGGTATTCTTTGAATATTTCAAGTTTTGGGTCCTGGTCAACCAAATCCCATTTCTTAACCATCTCTTCCAATAATGTTTTATCCTTTCTCAACCCACCAATAAAACCCGGTTCAAAATCTTCTGCCGTACATATCTCAATTGTTGGGTCGGAATCTGACAATTCTGTAAGTACAGTTATTAATTCATCTTCCCTTCCTTCATTGATATAATCATTCACACCAACATTCGGAGCAATATAAATCCGGTCATTATCAAACATTTTTACCATTGCATTGGTGGCTTCTGAGAATCTTCTCAGGGACTGTTTAAAAGCATAAAAACTACTATCAATGCGCTTTACCAATAATGTTTTCATAATCTTTGTCAACTGGGTAGAAATCAGGTCAGCCTTTTGGTATTTACTTTTCTTATGAGGTTTTAAATATTTTATGGCCTGATACCGATTGTATTTTAATCCTTTTGTCGGATGGCTTAAATACAAGATAGTCTTGTCGTACAGTTCATCCAAATATTCGTCTAATGGATAGTAGATTTTCTCCGGCTTATTCACTGCCGGGAATATCACACCTTGTTCTTTTAGGTCTTTGGCATATTCCTCGTTTTCAACCAGGTCGGTTCTGGTTCTTCGAACAGTAAGAGGTTCGATTACCTTTACCCTGATTTTTTCATAAATGATCTTGACGGCAGCACTTACTTTTTGAATGTCCGGCTCATCCTTCAATTTCTTATAGGCATCAATCTGATTTCTGAAAAAGTGCTGCAGGTTGGATATTTCCAATGATGAATTTTTCGAATCCTGAAACAAATAAACCAGGTTCGCAATGTCTTCAGGTCTGTTATTCAACGGGGTTGCCGAAATCAGCATCACTCGCTTTTGTTCATAGGTGTCATTATTCAGTCTTTTCCTTGTGTGCGATTTGCATATGTTCTGCAAGTGGAAATACATTTCCGCACTGTCACTTCTGAATTTGTGGGCTTCATCAACAATTATCAAATCATAATCGTGATGCCTGGTAACTTTGTGCAGACTGCCGGAGGTAATTATTTTATAGTTGTGTAGTCCAAAGCTATATAGGGTATCTTCCCAATTTTCCTTTATTGCAGGAGGACAAATAATCAGAGTTTTTGATAAATACGAAGGGAAACCATTTGAGTAAAAGAATTTCTTTGCAATGAGGGTAGCAACAACCGTTTTGCCTAATCCAACCACATCTGATAAGAAGAAGCCGTTATGTTTCATCATTTTATTATATCCATCAGCCACTGCATCTACCTGATAGGATAACTTCTTGAATCCTTGCGGCAAATCCTGAATTGAATTGGGATCAAAGTCAATACTTCTGCCAAAATACTCCACAAGGAATTTCATATACACCTCGAAAGGAGTAAACTCATTATTAAGATAAGTTTCCTTTTTAAGTTTCTGTACAAAATCCTTTCCTATCTCAATACTCTCATTCCAAAGTTTATTAAATGTGTCGGTTGCGAAATCAATATCAGTATTTTCTCTCAATTCAACATTAAACTCAAAATTTCTTTCAAGTCCATTATAAGTTAAATTACTTGACCCTGTAATAACTGAGCCATATCCGTGGTCGTGTTTTTCCTGTTCCCTGAATATGTATATTTTGGCATGAAGGTTTTGATTTGGATGGACTTTGATTTTTATTTTACCAGTTACTAAATCCTGAATCAGTTGCATCATCCCATCTTCTACCTCCTTATCATATTCTGCTTCCTGAATGTTCTTTTTAATTTCTACAAAAAAATCGTCACGGCTTTTCGCAGGATCTTCCATAAAAAGCAATCCACGTTTATTGGCTTCATAAATAAGATTATCAATGTTAATGCCTACCAATATTCTAATTTCGGCAGCTTTTTCAACAAAAGGGCGAATCCGGAAGTAACCTGAAGCTCTGAAATAGCCGACCAGAGCATCAAAGAAATGGATGTTTCTATATCTAAAAATCCCCTCAATTTTGCTGAGGAGTGTATTCTCATTTTCGTTAGTAAAAAACTTCGTTGACATCTATTTTCCTTTCTCAATGTTTTTTGAAACTGCCTTTAGTGCTTCATCTGCCAAAGGTTCATCTTTAACAACATCCATTACCTGATCAGCCAACCACAGGGTAAGCAATTCCTGTTCATTGGCTTCGAGTATTTGGGATAAAAGAGGTATCTGATCCTTTTTCAGTTGACGGTCACCTCGTTCTATCTTACTGATAACCGAAGTGTCCATGTCCAGTTTTAAGGCAAGTTGACGTAAAAGCAAATTTTGCTTTATCCTGAGTTCTCGTATCCGTTCACCAAAATGTGTTGCCATTATAATAATATTGTCTTGACAAATATTGGCAAAAATAATAAATATCCTTTAAATACTTTATGGCAAAATTGCACTCTTTGACAAAGCATTGGTTTTAGCGTTGGTTCGTGGAGCTTTGGCAATGTGTGCAATGCTGTTCGGTACTTTAGTCTTGTCAATATTTCGTTTTTCTGTCCTTTCTTAATGGGTTACATTTCAATTTTTCTGTGTCGTTGTCAGTCTTTTAAACTTTGAGGTACTGTTTGAAGCTTGCCAAAGACAGGACTTTCTAAGCACAAAATTACCATGCAAGCACAAATGTTTATTTAAAGTTCTAACTTTCATTTTACATTGCCCACCCCGATTTTGGCTTATTGATGTTTGAGCATCGCCCTTCTTGTTTATTTATTCGTTGCCCGTTCATTTGGTTTGTCGTTGTGCGTTGGCTTGGTAGCTCTTTTGCAAAACTTGGTTTTAGAGTTGACTTGTGCGGTTTGCAAATGTGCCTCCAATAGCGTGGCTAATATTTCATTTTTTTTAAAAAGTCTTTTAGTTTAATTGTCGTTATACCGAAACCTTTTGATTTAAGCTGTAAACCATTGTCAGATGTCAGCATAATTGGGTTTTCGTCTTTATATTTCAAGGCAACTGTCAAAATAAAATTATCTGGTGATTTTTTGTCAAAGTCGCTTGGTAACAAAGTCAGGTCGGCTGTGTCCATTTTGATGTTGCGTTTGTCAAAGTTGTCGTTTATTTGTTTAATTGCTTTTTGAACATTTTGCTTTTTTTGTTTTGTCACCATTGTAATTTTCAACTTGTCTAATTCATCAATGACTTTTGCTGATAAAATTATTTGATATTTCTTGTCGATTTTTGAAAAAATGTCAGGGCAGTCAACAAATACATTTGTGTCAATGATGTATATGTTTTCTTTGTCCTTCTCGATTTCTTTTCTCGGTTTCTCAAATTTGGTAAGATCTATTTTCCCAAGAACTTTTAAACCTGTTTTGGTTTCAGATTCCTTTTCATTAGGTTCTAATTCATGGCTTTCTGAAATTTTTTTCTCAAATGTTTCTTGTTGTTTAACTTCGCTAATGTTGGCTATTGCTGAATTGTCAAATTGAATGTAAAATGAAAATTCCTCATTCAATCGTTGAAGATAGCTTTTGACTTCATTGTCAATCTGCGAACGTGTTAATACGCCTTTGTCTATGATAATAAGTGTATGTCGTTTAGAACGACTTGTAGCAACATTAAAAAGTCTGTTTTCTAATGAACGATGATAACTTGAATTTGGAACAACAAAAATGGTAACGTCAGTTGTCAAGCCTTGAACTCTTGATACAGTTTCAATCAACAAATTCTTATGATAACCGACTGTTTGAAAAATTGCTTTTTGTAATGCTTTCGTTGTCTCAACAAAGTATGTCAATACGGAAATATGCAATTTTTCATTTGTTTCCAATAAGTGCTTAACTATGTCAGTTGCTAGTCTAAGTGCATTTTTTGGTTTGAACTCACCAGCTTTTAAATCGGTTTTTATCAAGGTTGGACCCCCTTTTGGATTAAATAATTTGCCAAAACTGAAATCCATTTCTAAATAGGAAAGCCGAATATCTTTCTTTGCCCGTGAATTTAAATTGTTTTTGTAAAAAACTCCCGTGTAATTTGCTGCTCTGTCGGTTAAACGATGTGTTTCGGTAAGCTGAAATATTGGTAATGATGCAGTTTCGGAGAGAGCCTTTAATCCATCAACCAATGCACCGTAATTCTTACGACTTATTTTATCATCACTTAAAGCAACAACAGGTGGTAATTGCCTTGTGTCTCCAATCCAAATATTTTTCTTTCCTAAAAGTTTTGCACTGCCAAACATTCCAAGTAACGCCTGACTTGCTTCATCCACGATAACGTAATCAAAAGGTGGTTCATTAAAAGTCTTAGCTGCTTGTCCGCTAGTAATGAAAAATGTCGAAAGAATTAAATTGTATGGTTGCGGATTCACTTCTTTTGTTTGTTGTAAATCTTTAAATGCTTTTGCTTCGTCAACCGAAAGTTTTGTTTTGAAAATCCGATGTTCTTCTAAAAGTCTTTTCAATGCTGGTTTTTCAACTATTTCAATTAACGCTCGATTTGTTAATGCTGTTACTAAAACAGATTTTCCTTGATTACAAAGCCGTTCGCAGATTTCAGCAATTAAATAAGTTTTGCCTGTCCCGGGCGGTCCTTGAATAATTAAACTTTCCTGCAATGCCAATTGAGATAAAACAAAATCAGCAATGTTGTTTTTATTGTCAAGAAGTGTGGGTGTCCAATCTGAAACTTGAAAATCTTGGTCAAGAATTTTATTTACAGATTCATTGTTTTGGTTTCGGACAATGCTTTGAAGATTTGCAATGTATTCAAATGGTGGTTTGTTTGGGCCCAAAAGAAGTATCATTCCTTCTGCTTCTTGTATGTGAATTGCAAATTCAAGTTCAACACCTCTGAAACCTACAATGCTAAAATCTTTTTCGTTTGATGGCGTTTGCCAAATACAAACAATTTCAGAATAATTTGTTTTTGCTTTAATTAAATCGCCATAAGTTTTGTTTCCCCAATCTCTGTAATTTCTTAATTCTTTTGGAACTGTATAACAGTAAAGATATTCGCCTTGTCTTGGTATTCCTCTTGTGTTGGGAAATTTCAAAATCATTTCACCGTCTTTGAACGTGAGAAATTGAGCAACAAAAAGTTCTTCACGATTTTGCAACAGAAAAAGGGCAGAAGTGTCTAACTTTTGCTTGTAGGCTTCTGTTTGTGCCCTAAGTTCTTCTTCTAAAAATCTTATATGTTCTTCTCGGCTGTAAATCATTAAAGTAATAGGTTTTTATCGTCCGCGTACAATTCTTTTGAACTTGAATTTCTTTCACTTAATCCAAACTGCTGTAAATAGTCCGTTGTACTTTCGGGTGATTCAAATATAAAGTGTGTATATGGCAGATATTGAAAGAATTTAGCAAATACTTTCAAATTAGCCATTGCAAAAGATTGAGTGTTTAATCTCATATGAAATGTATCATTGAGATTTTCAAGGTCTGAAAGTGTTACGTTTCTAACTACGTTACTTCTTGTTACTACAAATAATTGAGAGTCTGGATCTGCCAATGCTAACCATTCATTAGGATTGAAATAAATGTTACCTGCTTTTGCGCTTTTTACAACAATTTTAATTGGCTTTTCATTAGGACTAAGAATGCCGTCAACAATAGTAAAATTAATTTGTAGGTTTGTAGAAAACTTAAATCCTTTTTCTTTTAAGGTTTGGAAGATAATTTCTTTTGCGTCCTCACGTATTGAAATTCTTAATTTCTCACTTGAATTATCTATAAGAGATAGGGAAATTGCAATATCATCTTCCGAACCGATGGGATATAAGGCGTCAGAAGCTAATATTTTCGATTCGGTTGGTGTTTTTAAAATTTCTGCAATGTTTGGATTTGTCAAAAGTGCTTTCAACTTATCCTTTACCTCTTTGGGGGACAAACCTGTTTCACCAATTATTTCATCTAATATCTCTGCTTTTTCAAGGTTAGCAGCAATTTCATCATCATCTATTAGTCTGTGTTTTCGTTCATAGAGTTTTGTAAATATTTGCTCTGCTAAATATTTGTTCTTGTTAAACCATAAATACAGTTTGCGGAATAATTCCCGAATTGCATCATCTCTTTCAATGCTTCCAAGTTTTGGTTCAATCAGTTCTGTAATTTTATCAGCTATTGCTCTAATTTCAACAGCTTGCTTTTCTGGTAAAACAGGAAAGATTTCCTTTGCTAATAAATCATTACGAAAGTCGTAGTTTAACAGCTTGCTTATATCTTTCAATTCTTCCGCAACAATTTCGGTATTGTCAATTTGTAAAATGTCTTTGTATTTAAAAATACCGTTTTGGTTTGGTAAGATTGGTGCTGTTTTAAGATTTAGTAAGTGGTCGTATTCGTTTCTGTATAAGAATGTAATTAACCCGTCAAGCCATTTAAGTGTTTCTTCGTTGTTTTGAAAGCTATAATTATTTTTAAAATTTTCAACGTTTTGATTAGTTGCAATAGTGGTTACAATTCTTTTTGTAATTAGTTTATCTGAAATTTCCCAAACATTTTTGTTGTCAAAAGTTATTGGAACTTTTACGCCAATTTCATTTGCGAATATTTTTTTTGAGAAATCGTAAATGCTACTTCTAATCTTGTTTTCAGAATTTGGGAAAAGACAAGTTAATTGGCAGCAGGCGTTATTAATTTGCACATTCCAGCCTTCATTTAAAATTCGATTAATTTCAGTAATTATAGATTCTTGGTCTTTTGAATTGAAAATAATGCCTGTAAAATCTTTTATGTTTAGATTTAATAAAAATGTTTTCCAATCTATTCCAAGTGTAAGCATTACAGATTTAAGATATTCATCAATTCTGTTATCTCTGTAAAGTTTTGACTTGGCTTGAAATAAACCGTTTTGATTAGGAAGTATTTTTATTTTGTCTTGATTTAATTGAGCTAAAAGAGTTTCATCATCATTAACCAAATCTAAAACTTGATTTAGCCAATCAATCGTTTCGGGCTCTGCTTTGCCTAATGCGGTTGAAAGTTGATTCAATTCTTGTTTTCCTTCAATCCATTTTACCAAACTTTCAAGCGTTAATTCATATTTCTTGTCCCAAATGATTTCATTCCAATTGTGAATATGCTCTTGGCTTGGAAGTATAAAATACTCCGAAATATTGCAAAGTGCCCAAAGTTTTTCTCTAATTTCTTTTTTACTTGAACTTGGAAAATCAACAGTTCTTTCTCCCGTTATTGCTCTACGATTACTTCTAACTGTATCAACAATACTTTTTATAAGCAATGTTTCTCTTGTTGGTTTTATGTATGTATCTTCATACCAAGAATTGTTTATCCAATCTTTTTCTTTGGGTTTTCTGATATTAGCAAGATTGTAAAGGTTTTTCCATTCAGGTTTATCTTCAACATAGTTGATGAATATATTGTAAAGTCTAAATGCTTCATTGAAAACTGTTACATTTTTTTTCGTATCCTCATCAGCACCGCCCGTAAGACTAATTCCGTCTCGGAGTTCGGTTGGTTCAAAGAAAGGACTATTTACTACAAATGGAATGTGCAATTCTTCTGTCCCAATTAAAGGGAAATCCAAAAATACTTTTGGTATATCTTTCCCAATGGGCAATAAAGAAAAGTTGTCTTCCTCAAACTGTATTGGGAAAAAAATTTTGGTTTCTTCAACGCCAACCGAAACATAATGTTTAGAAAGTTGACCGTTTTGAATTTTTAGTTCGTAAACATTTATTTCGGTCTCTTTAAATTTTGTTGAGCTGACTTTTGATAGTGAAAAATCAAAAGAAACATTGTTTCCAGCATATTTTATGGATTTAATATTTTGATGATTTATCAAGGAATATGCGGCTGTGTTTTTAAGTTCTTCAACTGCAATTTTTGCTAATTCAAGTCCGCCATTGTTTAAATGATAAATAAATTCTGTCTTAAAGTCGTTTATGTTGGACGTAGTTGCAGAAGAATTAGAAACACTTGTTTCAACAGAAGCAAAAGCATTTTCTATTCCTTGAATTAGTTCTTGAACATTATGACCGCTTCGGTCAAGATTTAGTTCAAAGGGTTTATAAGTTTCGGTATCATCTTGAAACACGCCTTTTATTTCAACTATTTCAGAAAGCAAATGCGTTGTCATAAAACCTGTTCCGAAACGTCCAGTTGTGGCTGGTGCTTCTTCTGTATTTGATTCGATTCTGTCTTTGTCGCTTGATGAATAACGTCTAATTAAACCTCTTACATTTTCGTTCTTAAAATAACCTTTGTTGTGTGTAAAAATCAATTTGTCGTCAGTCAAAGTTATATCAATAACAAGGCTTTTATCAGAATTAATATTGCAAACGGCTACATTGTCTTTGGCATTTTGTATAAGTTCCCAAATAAGCCGTCTCGCAATAAATTCTTTGTTTATTCCTTGTCTAATAGGCCTAAGTTTCTCGAATATATCAAGTGCAGATTTTCTGTTTAAGTCTTGAGTATCAAATTTTCCAAATATTTCGCTCATTTCTTTTTTGACTTTCTAGCTAGAAAATGTCCGCTGTGCTGTCGGGGCAAAAGCAAATGTGCAGCATTGCGTTGGCTTTGTGCGTGGGGATGATGCTCTTTTGTTTTTGCTGAAGCGTTGGCATTTTGTCTTTCATTTTTCTGTTTGTTTTTTGCCGGCCGTGTCGGTTTTAGGCTTGCACCAAACGGTTACGTATATGTACCGTTTGGCATTTCAAAGCGATTTCTTATCAAGTTACACGAAAAGTTAAAGCGGACTTCTGACCTTCGCATACCTCTGAA
>CALKAJ010000259.1 GCA_937983305.1 uncultured Ignavibacteriota bacterium
CCACCGAGATCTACACTCTTTCCCTACACGACGCTCTTCCGATCTTTTGTTCAAGCGAATCTGATTCTCTTAAAGGAGGATTCATTTTGGCATTAGTTCCTTCGATTAAACAAGCATCATCAGTTAAAACAAAATGATGCGGACATACTTCACATGTAATTATACTTTTTTCATTTTTAAATTTTCTTACAAGTCCAACAGTTTTACCGCAGGAAATATGTTGAATATGATATCTGGAGTCTGTAATATTCAAAGCCAATAAAATATCTGAAGCGACAACCGATGTCTCGCTTGAGCAAGATATTCCTTTCAAATTTAAAGTTTTAGATACGTTTCCCAGATTAATAACTCCGCCATTTGTCAATCTTATATCTTCCGCATGTTGCAGTACGGGGAAATTTAACTCTGCAGATTTTTCGAGCACTTTGTACATCAAATCTTTATTAATTACTCCTGAGCCGTCATCTGTAAGTGCAACCGCTCCGGATTTCAATAAAATATCTACTTCCGATAATTCATTTCCTTCCCTGCCTTTAGAAATGCAAGCTGATATTTCAATATCAAGCAGTTTGTTTTTAGATTTTTCTTTAAGCGATTTAATAAGCTCTGCATTGTCTATGGGAGGGATTGTATTAGGCATGATAAGTACACCCGTTAAGCCGCCGTTTAACGCTGCCTGAGAGCCCGAATCCATATCTTCCTTATATTCATGCCCCGGTTCTCTGAAGTGGACATGCATATCAAAAAATCCCGGAAAACAGGTTTTACCGGACATATTAAATGTCGTAAATTTTTCGGAAACATTTTCAATGTTTCCAATTTTTACGATAATACCTTTTTCTATCAGAATATCATAGGTTCGGTTTTTATCGAAACCCTCATATACTATAGAAATATTTTTAAGCACTATGTTCATTGTGGGCAATAGAGGATTTGAACCTCTGACCTCTTCCGTGTGAAGGAAGCGCGCTAACCAACTGTGCCAATTGCCCGTTGAAATTAAAAATAAGAATTGTAGAATTAACTTAAAAAGTAAATTTTATTACCTTATCAAATATGAATGAATCAATAAACAATTTTAAAAACTAACCGATTAGGAAATTCCACAAAATCGCATCTAAAACGAGGATTGAAGCTGCAGAGATAACGAAAGATTTAATAGTTGAAAGACCTACACCGTGTGCTCCTTCGGTAGTCTGAAAACCAAAAAAACATCCTATAGAAGAAATTGAAATACCAAAAACAACCGATTTAATAAATGCAGCATTAACATCAGCTATTTCGAATGTTGATTTAAATCCGTTTATAAAAGCCGGTGATGGAACATCAAGAATAAATACTGCAACAATATAAGAGCCGAGAATTGCAACCGTACTTGCATAAATTACCAAAACAGGTAAAAGCACTGTAGTTGCTACGATTCTTGGCATAGCCAGATAACGTACCGGATTAATAGCCATTGCTTCAAGCGCATCAATTTGTTCTGTTACTTTCATTGTGCCAAGCTGAGCAGAAATAGATGCCCCTACCCTTCCAGCAAGAACAATTGCGCAAAGTACCGGACCCAATTCAATAATAATAGCTTTTGGAGTAGCAGAGCCAATAAAACTGAGAGGAAGCATATCTGCAATCTGATAAGCGACCTGCCAGGATGAAACAGCTCCGGTAAATAATCCGATTATTGAAACAAGTAATAATGAATTTACTCCAATATGAACCATTTGTTCAAAAATCAATTTTCTGCTTTTAAAAACAAGTGGAAGACTCTTAATAACTCCGTAAACCATCAAAGAAAATTCCCCTAAAGAGTAAAAGAAAAATTCAACTTTTTTATAAAAATATTTTGCAAATTTTACAGTGTATAACATTATATCATTCTTTGAATTTTAACTTGCAATAGTTTATTGCCGGATTTTTTCATTATCGTAAAGATTATGCCTTTATAATCAATTCTTTCGTAAATATCAGGTATGTGACCTGTTACAGTCTGGAGAAACCCGCTTAATGTATGATACTCGTCAGTATCAAGCGGAATATCTGTATTAAATTTTTTATTAAAATCTTCAATTGAAATAACGGGATTAACAAGAAATATTCCAAGTTTATCCTTTTCTATATTGCGGGTTTCTACATCATACTCGTCCTCAATTTCACCTACAATTTCTTCAATAATATCTTCAAGTGTTATTAATCCGACTACTTCTCCGTGTTCATTAATTACTATTCCAATATGTATTCGCTTTTTCTGAAAATCTTTAAGAATTTCTCCTATGTGTTTATTTTCAGGTACGAAATTAGCAGTTCTGAGAATGTCTTGTAATACAATAAGTCCTTTATGTTCAGCGGCACTGATTAAATCTTTTGAATAAATTATACCAATTATGTTATCAATATTATCTTTATAAACCGGCAATCTTGAGTATCCTTCATCAATTATTGTCTGAATTATTTTTTCTCTTGAAGATTCAATATCAATTGCAACCATATTTTGTCTTGGTACCATTATACCTTCAGCGGTTTTATCGTTAAAATCAATAATTTTTTCAATTAACTGGTGCTCAGTTGAATCAATAACTCCTGTTTTCTTGCCTTCTGCAATGATGTATCTTAACTCTTCCTCGGATTGTACAATATCCTCCTTTAAATCTGTTTGAATTCCAAACATTTTAAGAAACAGCAATGCTGTTTTATTTAATACCCAGATAAAAGGTTTGAATATTCCATAAAACAATTTTAACGGAAAAGCGAGCCACAGAGCAATATTTTTAGAAAAACGTATGGCAAATACTTTTGGTGCAAGCTCACCAAAGGAAACAGTTAAATATGTAATTAAGGCAATTCCTAAAATAAAAGATAAAGTTCCGGAAGTTGAGTTATCAATTCCAATAATCAAAAAGAAAGGACCGAATATTTTGGTGAAAATGTCTTCACCTATCCATCCTAATAAAAGATTAATTGCAGTAATTCCAAGCTGTGCCGCCGAAATGTATCTGTCTATATCCTGCTTAATTGACTTTAAAGCAAGAGCTTTTTTATCGCCTTTTTTAATAAGCGCGGCAATTTCTGAATTTCTTACCCTGATAATAGAATACTCTATTGCTACAAAAAGAGCATTAAAAAAAACAAGTAAAAATACTATAATAATATCAAAGAAGAATTCTCTTACTATTTCCATCTATCTGCTCACCTGTTCGCTTTCAGGAACTCCAGTCGTTTTGCCAGTTTTTCTTTTGACATAAGTAATTTATCCTTGCCAAATATTGCTTCTTTTTGTGAAGTAAATACTAACTCAAATTCATCGCTCATTACAATTGCTTCTTCGGGGCAAACTTCCTCGCAGAAGCCGCAAAAAATACAT
Organism: uncultured Ignavibacteriota bacterium; assembly: GCA_937983305.1. Lineage (GTDB taxonomy): Bacteria > Bacteroidota > Ignavibacteria > Tepidaquicellales > Tepidaquicellaceae > DSSM01. The sequence goes on from CALKAJ010000259.1 coordinate 3,359, forward strand.
CTAACCATATTAATTTCAAATTTCTCGGGATATCTTTCTTTTTCTCTTTCTGTTTCAGCAGCTTGAACTTCAATTGCTAATGCCGGGCATACTCTCGAACATAATCCACAGGCTACACATCTCTCTTCACCATTGCTCTCCTGAACAAGAACAGGCCTTCCACGGTATGCAGCAGGTGTAATCCATTTCTCTTCCGGATATTGCCTTGTAAATTTTGGTCTGAATATTTCGCGGAGAGTTATTATAAGACCGCTTATTATCTGAGGTAAATAAGTTTTTTCTAATAAGTTTAAATCTTTTTCTTTTATTAAAGACATAAATTTTATTATTTTATAACAATCATCTTCTTAGAAGCACTGAATCCTTCTGCCGTCAGTTTGTAAAAATATAATCCGGAAGAAAGATTAAATCTGTTAATATCAAAATCAACTTTGTATTTACCACCGGATAAGACTGTATTGTTTATTAAAGAAGCTACTTCATTTCCTAAAGCATCATAAACATTCAGGCTTACATTCTGTGATTTTGGTATAGAAAATGTTATCACGGTTTTGGGGTTGAATGGATTAGGATAGTTCTGAGACAATTCATATTCATTAGCTATTTGGGAAATTGGAGTAATTGAACTCGGGGCTAACAATTGAACAAAAAATGTATCAATTACAAAATTGTTAGGATTTGAAGCAATAAAGCATTTCATTACAATTTTACCAATACCAATTGTATTTCCGTAAATATCTATTGATAGTGTATCGGTTGCACCCGGTTGAAGGGTAAGCGGAGGAATTGGAAATGGTGGGATTGTATCCACGTCAGGACTCATACATAAAGAACCTACGCACATTTGCGAATACCATCCTGAAGGTAATTCATTAGCAATTCTGACTAATTTAAACCCTTGAGGGCTCGATGAAGTATTTTTATAAACACCCTTAGTAATGGTTGGGTTAAGTGAAGATGTATCACCAATTACTATTCTTGGTGAGATTCTCTCAAAAGTAAAAGTCTGAGAAAAAGCAAAATTTACCGCTATAGACAGTAAAAAAAGAAGTGTAAAGAGTTTTTTCATTATGATAAATTTTAATTTAGTAATCCTTGAATATTATTTAATAGTTTTTTTCCAAGTTCATAATCAGGTGCAATTTCGGTTGCAATTTTATATTCCTGCAAAGCTTCAAACCATAAACCTTTTTTCTCTAATACTCTGCCTAAATTAATATGTGCAAATTCGTAGTGGTTATATTTTTTTGCCTTTAATGCGAGCTCAAGCCAGGTAACAGCTTCATCATATTTATCCTGATTTATTAAATATGCACCAATATCGTTATATGGGTTACCGTAATCGGGATCTAAATCAATTGCATTTTTGCATTCTTCTATTGCCCTGTCGTAGTCACCTATCAGGCTGTATGACCAACCTAAATATGTATATGCCTGTGGGGTTGGGTAGTAATCAAGTGAAATCTTATAATTACTTATCGCTTCTTCGTACAAACCTTCCGCTTGTAATTTGAAAGCTTTAACAAAGAATTCACGTGACTTAAAAATTATATTATGCGAATCATTATCTTGCATTTATCTTCTCCTTTTAATTTTAAAACCTAACTTCAAAATCAAAAGTTTCATAAATATAGTTTAATTATTTGTGACTTTAAATGTCAATTTTATTCTATAAATGAGTCAAATAGTAAACATTGATTAACAAATAAATATTAGATATTTTGAAAAATGATTAATACAGGAATTATTTTGGGCTCCGGATTGCATAAATTGTCAGAGAATCTTGAAAATTCAAGGCTTATATCTGAGGATTTAAGAGGAATTCACGTAAAAAGAGTGCTCGAAGGTTTTCTTTTCAATAAAAAAGTAATATTGTTTGAGGGTAGAAACCATATTTATGAGAATCCGTCAAATTCCGGAATTTATTTTGCTGTTAATAAAGCTGTTGAATTAGGGTTGAAACATTTGGTTGTAACAAATGCAGCCGGGGGCTTAAACAAAAACTTCCATGTTGCTGATTTAATGTTGATTAGTTCTCATATAAATTTTTACTCAAAGTTTCTCCAGACAAAAGGTTTTAAAGTTAATTATGACAGAGAATATATTCATAAATTAAGTTTAGCGGCTTTAAAACAAAACATAAAATTACATACAGGTACTTATCTGGCTTCACCGGGTCCATTTTACGAAACACTGAAAGAAATTAAACTATTTAAAAAAATTGGTGCAGATTCTGTCGGTATGTCAACAATTCCCGAGCTATTTACTTCTTCAAAGCATAAAATTAAGATTACCGGCATATCCTGCATTACCAATATTCTTAATCCTGATATTAAAAGCGAGATATCGCATCTTGAAGTTCTTGAGGCTGGTAATAAAGCATTTAAAAATCTTTCTCAAATTATTAAAATAATACTTTCACAAAATGATAATTGATACACATGCACATCTTTATTATAAAGAATTAACTGAAAATCTTGATGTTATACTCGAGAATGCCGAAAAGAACGGAATTAAAAAAATTATTATACCGGCAGTTGATTTAAAAACTTCTGAAGTAATACTAAATATGTGCGAAAAAAATGAGTCTTTGTTTTCTGCAGTTGGAATTCACCCTTCTGAGGTAAAGTCTGCGGGTAAAAATGATATTAAATTTATCGAAGAATTTACTTCTCATAAGAAAGTTGTTGCCATTGGTGAAATTGGGTTAGATTATTATTGGGATAGAAGTTACATTCAAGAACAACAAGTGGTTTTTAACGAATTTATCGAACTTGCGAATGATAAACTTTTACCTATAATTATTCATACAAGAGAATCAGTAGATGATGCAATTAAAATTGTAAAAGAAAGATTTGCTGAGGGCAAGACTACAGGACAATTTCATTGTTACAGCGGCGATTTAAATCAAATGAAAGAAATACTCGAGCTGAAAAGTTTTTATTTATCCTTCGGTGGTAACATAACCTATAAAAATTATAAAGATTATTCGATAATAGAGTATCTTCCTATTGACAGGTTGCTTTTCGAAACAGATTCTCCATTCCTTCCACCTGTACCGCACAGGGGAAAAAAAACCGAACCTTCTTTTATTGTACATACTATTGAAAAAATTGCTGAAATAAAAAGTATTGATATTCAGAACCTGAAACAATCTGTTTATACAAATACACTTAATTTATTTAATTTCAACAGATAAAGGGTAATTGCAAACAAGAGCTATAAATTAAATCAAGCAACATATCTGTTATTAATATAACAATATTAAGTTTGATTGGGTATATTTGACATTAGTATTTTCTATGAACAAATATATTGATTAATACGTTATGTATATTTATCTTTAGCAAAAAACTGAAGTTATGCGAAAGAATTTTGCGATGAAAAAACTGTATTACTCAATAAGTGAAGTTAGTAAAATAACGGAGCTTGAGCAATATGTTTTACGGTATTGGGAAACAGAGTTTGACAATCTGAATCCGGCTAAAAATTTAGCAGGAAACAGAATTTATACAAATAAAGATATCAAACTAATCCTTTATATCAAAAAATTGTTGCGGGATGAGAAATATACTATTGAGGGCGCAAAAAAACTTTTAAAAAATTATAACGAAAAAGAAGAGACTTCTGTTAAAGAGACTAAACGGGAAAGAACTGCTTATAAGCAGCCTGCTCTTTCGAAATCAAATGAACTCAGTCTTTTTAGTCTAAACGAAACAGAAAAACAAACATCGCAATTAGAGACTGATAAGTTCCTGAAAAAAGATTTAATCGAATTAAAAACTTTCCTTACTAACTTGCTTGATGAGTTAGAGAATACTTAACAATAAATATAGAGGTTACATTATTTACCTAAATTAAAATATAATGCTAAAATGAAAATATTAGTTATAGGTAGCGGATTTGCAGGGTTGTCAACTGCAATAAGATTGCAAAACCGTGGTCATAACGTCACATTGATTGAAAAAAGGGATAAGCTTGGCGGAAGAGCTTATTTATTTGAAAAAGACGGATTCAAATTCGATGCAGGTCCAACTGTTGTTACTGCTCCATGGCTGTTTGATGAAATATTTGAATCTTGTGGTAAGAAAAGGGATGATTATGTTGAATTTATACCTTTAAACCCATTTTATAAAATATTCTTTGAAAATGGAAAAAGTTTTACGTACAACGGAAACCGTGAAGAAGTTTTATCTGAAATCAGGAAATTTAATCCTGATGATGTAGATGGTTATCTAAAATTTTTTGAAACAACAAAAAAAATATTCAAGACAGGATTTGAATTAATAGATACACCTTTTAATAAAATATCAGATATGTTTTCCATCTTACCTGATTTAATTAAGCTAAGGTCTTATCAATCTGTTTATGACTATGTCTCGAAATATATTAAAAACGAAGAGCTCAGGAAGGTTTTTTCTTTCCATTCTTTGCTTATTGGCGGTAATCCTTTCCGGACTACGAATATTTACACTTTGATACATTTTCTTGAGCAAAAATGGGGCGTTTGGTATGCCAAAGGCGGAACATTCTCTATTATCAAAGCTTTAGAAAAATTGTTTATCGAACTTGGAGGCGTTATCAGGCTTAATACAGAAATGACTGAAATATTAGCAGATACAAATTTCAAGAAACCAAGGGCAAAAGGTATAAAGGTAAAATCAGGCGAAGAGATTTATTCCGACCTGGTAGTCTGCAATTCAGATGTTACTTACACATACAAGAACAACGTCA
>CALKAJ010000260.1 GCA_937983305.1 uncultured Ignavibacteriota bacterium
TTTCTGATGAAGGAAAAACTATTTCATTCCCTCGTGTAACTGTTTTAAATAATGTGAATTTATTTAATAATTTGTTAAAGATTTGCCGAGATGATAATATCTCCAAAATAATTATAGGATTGCCTTTAAGATTAAACTCAGAAGATACTCATGTTACAGAAGCGGTAAAAATATTCAGTTCAGACCTTAAAATATTTTTAAATCAGAGAAATATTTTCCCCGATTTTTTTTTAATTGATGAAAGATTCACAAGTTCGCTTGCACAAAGCTATATAATCGAATCTGTAAAAAGTAAAAAGAAAAGAAAAGAAAAATCACTTACGGACAGCATTTCTGCACAAATTATTTTACAGGATTTCCTTGATAGGGAAAAAAACTTGTCAAAATAGATGTTTTTAACAGAGTTATACAATTTAATAGAAGAAGGAGAAAACTCAAAAACAGAGTTTAAAAGAAAGTTTTCCGAGCCTGTGAAAATTGCAAAGGAAATGATTGCTTTTGCAAATTCGAAAGGAGGGATGATTTTATTTGGAGTGGACGATGACAAAACTTTAGTTGGTGTAAGAAGCGAGAAAGAAGAATTAGAATTGATTGATTCTGCGGCAAAATATTTTTGTTTCCCCGAAATTGACTACCTATATGATGTAGTTTCAATTAAAAAAAAAGATATTGTTGTTGTCATAATCGAAGAAAGCAAACGGAAACCACATCAACTGGTTTCTGATTCAATACCGGAGAGTAAAAGAGTTTATATTCGTCTAAATGATAAAAGCGTTATAGCTTCTAAGGAAACCGTAAATTTACTTAAACATTCGAACCCAAACTCTGGTCCACTGATGATTTCTTATGGAGATGCAGAAAAACAACTCTTAAAATTTCTTTCTGCAAATGAAAGAATAACAGTAAAAGAATTTAAAAAGTTATCAAATATTTCTCAAAGACGAGCAGGGAGAATTATAGTTAATTTAGTTCGGGCAGGTGTTCTAATACACCATCGGGATGGAGAATTTGAGTTTTACTCTATTGCTTGAATATTTTTCTTATCTTTTGATTAAATATACTATCTCATAGATAAAATTCTCACTACCTTTTTTAAACCTTTTTCGGCTCTTTCCATTATTTCTTCTGCTTCTTTCAAAACGTTTGCTTTGTATTCTCCATCCATAATCTGTGGGAGATTGATTAACACATTTCTATGAGCACCCCAGATACCTGATTCCAGATTTTTTGCACCAACTTCAAGATCGCTCCTCGAAGACATATTTCCAACTTTAGCCATCTCAAACATCCACTTCCAACATTCATCAGCTATACGCATAACGGTCAGCGGAACATCTATTGCCTTCTTTAATCCTTCCTGCATTTTTGCTTCACGCAAAGCTATTTCACTTTCCGAGTTTTTGGGCATTTTCATTGCAACCATATAGTCATTAAATGCATTTGTATCTGCATCAATCATTGAAATTAACTGCTTCATCCTTGAGTGAAGTGGAGGAATATTATTTCGCATTTTTGAATCAAGAGCCTCAAATTTTTTCGTCCCATAAGTCATCCAACCCATCATTGCTCCAAGCCCTGCGCCAAGCGAAGTAGCAAGTGCAGATACACTTCCGCCTCCGGGGGCTGATGTTCTTGCACCAACTAACTCTACAAAATCGCGTACTGTCATATTAGCAAGTGGTTCATTTGCTTTTTCCTGAATCATATATTCAATGATTCTTTTCTCGGGAATAAACTTTGAAATCGAACTTAAGCCAAGTCTTTCTATTACAAGCCTGATTTTTTGTGACTCATCTATAATAAACAGATTTTCTTTCTTGATATAATAATCAGCTGCCATTAGCATTGCTTCAAGTGGTATTAAACCAACTAATTCACTTCCACAAGCAGCCAATTTTAATCCCCGGGCATCTTTGGAACATTCTTCATAAACAACATGAGGAGGGGTAATTTTATAATTATCGAGATTTATTGAAACCTGAGCCATACCATATTCTTCTACATACCATCCGATTGCTTTTATTGCTTTCAACCTTCCGGGTTCTTTTTCACTTCTGCCCTGTTCGCGTATATTTAATGCGATTCTATGAGCCTGTTCCTTTGTTCCTAAAATATTTACATTATATGCTATAAGGAAAAAACGTACTCCGGTAACCATTGCCCCGAACTTTGGGATAAACTCCGCCGGACCAAAATCCGGTTTCCATTCCTGCATATATATTCTGTCTTTCACAGCCTCGTATTCACCTGCTCGTATTTGTTTCAATGATTTCCTCGCAGGATTTGAAGATGCCTCTTCATACAAATAAACAGGCAGATTCAATTCTTTCCCAACTCTTTCTCCAAATTTTTTAGATACCTCTATACACTCTTCAATAGTTACATTAGCAACCGGAATAAATGGACATACATCTACGGCTCCCATCCTTGGGTGTTCGCCATTATGGGTAGTCATATCTATCAATTCATATGCCTTTTTTGTAAATTCGAATGCTCCCTCTATTATGGATTCCGGGTCTCCTACAAAAGTAAATACTGTTCTATTTGTTGACTTACCCGGGTCAACGTCAAGCAAAGTAACTCCTTTTACTCTTTTCACTGCTTCCGCACAAGCATCAATAATTTCCTGATTTCTACCTTCGGAAATATTTGGAACACATTCGATAATTTTTTTCATTTTTAGTAAATTTTTTTAAAATTGATATATAAATTTATTATAAGTTTTCACTGAGGATTGTTAAAAACTCTCCCACCCCGTCTTCATCATTATTAAATTTTGTTATATAATCTGCTTTGTTTTTTAATTCCGGTACCGCATTTTGCAAAGCTATATTGAGCCCTCCAAAATCAAATAAATCTCTGTCATTGTACCAATCTCCGATGACAGCAATCTGATGCTTTTTTAGGTTCAAATGCCTTGCCAGCTTTATCATACCTGTGCGTTTTGATACGCCTGATTTTCTAATCTCAAGATGATATACTCCGGATTTTGAACTTGACCTGTAATATTTAGCGTTAAGAAAAAGTTTGTAAGGAAAATTCATTTTAGATTGAATGTGCTTAATCACGTTCTTCTCGTTTCCAAGCATTATAATTTCCAGAACATTATCAAAATAATTATCGTAGTTTTCAACTAAACGATAATCTGTTCCGAGTCTGAACATAAAATCTTTTAAAACTGAGTTATTTTCAGTATATATTATTTCATCATTATAACAAATTGCAATCCTTACGAAATACTTTTCTGCCAGCTTTAAAGCTTTTTGTACTTTTTTAGGGCTGATTAATGATTTCGAAAGCTCGAAACCGCTTATATCTTTGATTAATGCCCCATTTATTGACATAAGCGGGATATCAATTTCAAGTTCTTTGGCATATCTTGTTATTGAAGAATGAATTCGCTGAGTTGCAAAACTTAACAGTACACCTCTCTGTTTTAGCTCTTTAGCTTTAATCTTTGTGGTTTCACCTAATTCATTATCATAATTTGTTAACGTACCGTCAACATCAGTTACGACAAGCTTGATATTTTTTAATCGTTTTTTAAGCTCGGACGAAGTTATCATATTTTATAAAAAAGGAGATAATCAATCCCCTAAACATTTACAATTTATTAAATTTAATATAAAAATAATACAGCGAAATTTTGGGCAAAAAAGGTAGGTTTTAATATAAATCCTTATCTTTAAGACAAAAAAGTACCACTAAGAAAGATTTTTTATAATATTGCTGAAGAAATCAATATTTTCATTTAAACCGTCAATTGATTTATTGTTTATTATTACAAAATCTGCCTTCTCTATTTTTTCTCTTTCATCAATTTGGTATTTCATTATCTTTTCAATATCAGCCTTCTTAGCTCCGTCTCTTAACATCACTCTTTTTATTCTGTTTTTCTTATTTGCATATACTACTACAACGTAATCTAAATATTCGTTATAAGAACTTTCAAATAATATTGCAGATTCAACAATTATAATCTTCTCTTTGCATCTTTTAATCAGTTTCTCCATATGCTTGATAACAATTGGATGTACGATCTTATTGGCATCCATATAATTTTTCTTATTAAGAAAAATCAGTTGTTTTAATTTGGCAAGATTTATTTTACCTTTGAAATTTAAAATATCTTTGCCGAATCTTTTCACTAATGACGAAGCAAGTTTTTTATCTTTTGTATATAATTCTTTTGCAATTAAATCAGCGAAAAAAACTTTAAATCCTCTGTTTTCAAGCTGAGTGCAAACTTCAGATTTCCCGGAGCCAATTCCTCCGGTTATTCCGATTAATACTTTACCTTTTATTTTGCTCATAATTTAGAACTTTATTTCCTGTAATTTAAATAAGTTATTTTGCATAAGCAATACTTCTTCTTTCTCTGATAACGTTAACTTTTATTTGACCGGGATATTCCATCTCTTCCTGAATTTTTTGTGCAATATCATCTGCAAGCTGGTCTTGTAATACATCATTAATCTTATCTTGTTCTACTATAACTCTTACTTCTCTTCCTGCCTGTATTGCATATGTTTTTGCTACTCCTTCGAAAGATGTTGCTATTGATTCAAGTCTTTCAAGCCTTTTTACATAGGCTTCAACGGATTCTCTTCTGGCTCCGGGTCTTGCACCACTTATAGCATCAGCTGCCTGAACGAGTACAGCCAATGCGTGATCCATAGGCATTTCATCGTGATGTGCTCCTATAGCATTACATACAATTGGATGCTCCTTACATCTTCGTGCTATTTCAAATCCTATTATCGCATGGGGTCCTTCAATACTCCTGTCAACAGTTTTTCCAATATCATGGAACAACCCTGCTCGTTTTGCGAGCATTGGGTCTAAACCGAGTTCAGCAGCCATTATTGAAGTCAACTGAGCTACTTCGATAGAGTGATTTAAGACATTCTGACCATAACTTGAACGATATTTCATTCTGCCTAATAAAGTTATAATATCTCTATTTACTCCCTGAATTCCCAAGTCTATTAATGTTTGCTCTCCAACCTTAATTATCTCTTCATTCAGTTCTTTTTCTACTTTTTGAACAACTTCTTCAATTCTCGCAGGATGTATTCTTCCATCAGCTATTAACCTCTCCATTGCAACCCTTGCTACTTCTCTCCTGAATGGGTCAAATGCCGAAATAATAACTGCCTCCGGGGTATCGTCAACAATTATATCAACACCGGTTACTGCTTCAAATGCTCTTATATTCCTTCCTTCTTTTCCTATTATTCTGCCCTTAAGCTCATCCGATGATATTTGAAGAACGCTTACTGTTGTTTCAACTGAATGATCAACAGCAGAACGTTGAATTGCCTGAACAACTATGCTCTTAGATATTTTATTCGCTTCGATTTTTGTTTCTTCTCTAATCTCCTGCAATTTTGCCGAAGCTTCAAATTTAGCTTTATCAATTAAACTGTCAAATAATATCTTCTTCGCTTCTTCTTCGCTGATTCCTGATATTCTTTGAAGTTTATCTTTCTGCTCATTGAGAATTTGTGAATGCTCTTCTTTTAAAATTTCAAGTTGTTTTTCCTTTTCGTCGTAGAGAATAATTTTTTGATTTGCCTCTTTGTAAATTCTATCTGCATCTTTCTCTTTTGTTATCAGTTCGTTTTTTAATTTTTCTAATGTGTCTTTTTCTTTACTTAACCTCTTTTCAATTTCCGAAAGCTCTTTTTCTCTTTGACGGGTTTCTTCGTCAAATTTTTGTTTTCTTTTGTAAAATTCGTCTTTTACTTCAAGTAGTTTTTCTTTCTTTAAATTTTGAGCTGCTTTTTCAGCATCATTCTTAAATTGTGCAGAACGCCTTTCAGCTTCATCTATTTTCTCTTTGGATTTAGTTTCAGCCTCAGATAAAATTCTCTTTGCAATATTTTCTGCTCCATCTACACGGCTTTTGCTAATCTTTAAATGCAAAAACCAACCGAGCAAAAAAGTAATAACTCCTAAGCCGACTCCTATTAAAAGCAGTACTATATCTATTTCCATCTATCTATTTTCCTCCTGTTATTTTTTTAAACATAATTCATTTCTTTTTAATTTTATAAAAAAAACCGCACAATTGCAATCAAAGGTTATATAAGAGAACCTCTTATATAGAAACGGTGGGCGGCGCCATAATGTCGTTTACTTCCACTGTCTGCTTTATGCCCGGCTTTCGCCAAGCAGCAAATCTTTCAAGGAAAGCGAGGCCTGTAATTAACACTAACTTGAGCTATCCTCCCATCTGATAATTATTTGATGGTTCTATATAATGTTTGACTGCGTGATATTGTGCGGTTAAACTCTATTTACACTTTTATTTTAAAGAACTTAATAAATCAAAGCTTTTGGTCTATTATTCTTGTTAACTCGTCAATTCTTCCTGCCGAATCCTGTAATGCGGTTATTAGCTCTCTTTCAATATCCTTTCTGTAATCCTTTTCTTTAAAAAAAGATTCAGCAATATTTAACGCTGAAACAACTGCAATAGATTCTACAGAACTCGTTTGTGACTGGTAACTAATCTTCTTCATCGTATTATCGACAAACGACGCTAATCTCTCAACCTCTGCCGGATTATCTCCTAAAAGGTTGTAATCACTGTTGAATATTTTGACTTTTGTACTCGAATTTTTCATTCGCTTTAATTTTCCTTTTTAACCATTTTTTCAGTCAAATCATCTAAAAATCTTCATTGTCTCCGGTGCCGCTGCCTATCTCACTTTGCTCAAGGTGTGTATCAATCCTTGAAATCAATTCTTTTATTCTTGATCTTACATTTTCTTTGTCTTGCAGCGATGTCTTGCGTGTTTGCAAACTTAACACCATATTTTTTAAATTAGAAATCTCTTTATCTTTTTGTAAAGATTCAGAATTTAAACGATTAATTTCTATCTTTAAATCCTGAACCTTACCGTTAAACTCTTTAATTGTTTCTCTCAATGTTTCATTATCACTTTCAGCTCTCGATATTTTCTCTATCAACTCATTTACTTTGGTTGACAACCTTGAAATGGACTGCCTGAAGAGCTGTTTCGCATTTTCAAGCTCTTCTTTCGAACCCATATTCGGATTATCATACAGCAACGATGGTTGATCAATATTTGACATTATGACCTTAAAATTATTCCGTAATCTTTTTCCAAATCCTTCACAATTTTATTTAACTGGCGATTTACCTCTTCGTCTGTTAAAGTCTTTTCGTTTGAATTAAACTCAAGACTAATTGCCAGACTTTTTTTACTTTCGCCAATTCTCTTGTCTTCGTAAAGGTCAAATAAATTTAATGACTTCAGAATTCTTCCGCCATTATTTCTTATACTACTTTCAATATCAGAATATCTTACGTTCTTTTCCGCTAATAGAGCAAGATCTCTTTTAACTGCAGGATATTTACTGATTTCTTTATAATGCCTGTTTAAATTTCGGGATTTATACAGTTTCCTGAGTTCAAGTTCTATTGCGAATACTTCCGTCTCCTTTTCTACAAAGTCTTCCATACTATCATCATACTTTGTTAGACTTCCGATAACTTCCTTATTTAAAAGAACATCAGCAATCTTTCCATTACTATCTCCATAATAATAAATATATTCCAAATTTTCAAGATTTAATTTTGACTTATAAATTTCAAATTCTCCCTTGAAATCATAAATATCAAATCTCTTTTCATTCTCATCGAAAGCTCTTTTATCGTTTCTACCACTTATTGCAAAACAAAGCATTTCTTTCTCACCGAATCCACCGTTATTTTCTTTATAGAATACTTTTCCTATTTCAAACAATTTCAAAGATATATCTTTCCCGGAATTATTGTAATTGGATTTAATGGTATTTAAAACTCCGTAAAGTAAATTTATTCGCATTACGTTCATTTCAACGGAGTTTGGATTTTCAAGTCTAATAAAATTCTCTGAAAACTGTTTGACTTTCTTTTCGTCTTGTTGAGAATATGAAATTATTTCACTGAAACCTCTGCCTATAAAATGATTCTTGGTTTCATTTAAAAATTTCAAATATTCATCGTCATATTTAATATGTGTTGACAGTACTCCACTGTATTTCTCATTATTCGTAAAATTATCATATCCGTAAAGT
>CALKAJ010000261.1 GCA_937983305.1 uncultured Ignavibacteriota bacterium
CGACCACCGAGATCTACACTCTTTCCCTACACGACGCTCTTCCGATCTCTCCCCAAAGCACGGATAATTTTGTACTGTCCTTTACTGGATCTTTAATTTTATTTGTAACAGGAATTGGTCCCTTAGAGAAAGATCTTCCTATATTTTTTGTAATTATCCTGGATACCGTGCATCCGCTTAAATGCGAAATTAAAATTATTGAAGATAATATTAATAAGATTTTTTTCATTAAAAATATTTTAAGTAAAAGCTAAAATTATATTTTGACTCGGAATTGAAGTTTTTATTGAACTGAAATCCGACTATCCCTCCAAAGAAATACACCCCGGTTTCAATTCCATAATGTGTATTGTTTCCGCTGTTTTTTTCTTTTCTGTAATTAAGCTTACCGCCTATTGATACAGCAAGATTTTCACCTTTTTCTAAAATTGGAAATATAGTTCTGACTCCTGTACTTATTCCAAACTGTTCAAGATTTGAATATTTAAAATCGCCTGTGGTTACCTCCGGTTGAACAAATAACTCGGCAGAGCCCGTAAATCTTCTTACGGGGTCTATTTTAAGAAACTGATACCTTGAAACATATTTATTTGGAAAAAAAGAAATATTTAAAGGTGTAATATTCCATCTGAAACCAAATCTAAGCCTGTTGTCTGTTTCATTTCCATCGTGAAAAAAAACCGGATTTGGAATCATTTGCAATAATGTCCAGTTTATTACTTCAGCAGTTTTATCATCCTCTTTCAGGCTTTGTGCATTTGACCGGGAAAAGATAAACATAAAAAATATTGTAAAAATAATGATTTTTTGCATATAAAAACTTTAATATATAAAACTTAAATATAATTATAAATGTTTCAAATATAAACAAACCAAAATTAATTTAATTATGAACAAGATTACAGGTATTTTAACTTTTTTATTGCTAATTTTTGCTTCGTCTTCTTATGCTCAAGAAAAAATGGCGTATAATTTATTTGATTCGGAAGGCAATGAGATTTCTTTTTATGAAATGACCGAAAGATTAAAAGAATCGGATATAATACTTTTCGGTGAGCAGCATAATAACCCGATCAGCCACTGGCTTCAGCTTGAATTAGCCAAGGAACTATTTGAAATTAAAAAAGAAAAACTGATGATTGGAGCAGAAATGTTTGAATCGGATGATCAACTCCCTCTCAGTGAATATTTATCGGGTAAAATTGCGGAGAAGAATTTCAAATCCGAAGTAAAACTTTGGAACAATTATGCTACGGATTACAGACCTGTTCTTGAATTTGCAAAGGAAAAAAATTTAGAATACATAGCTACAAATATCCCGAGAAGATATGCCAATATGGTTTTTCACAAGGGTTTAAAAATACTGGACTCTCTTGAAAAACAAGCTTATCAGTTTATTGTACCTTTGCCGGTTAATATTGATTTATCTCTAAAAACGTATTCTTCATTAAAAACAGAAATGGAGGGACATACGGCAAAATATTTGCCTGAATCACAAGCTATTAAAGATGCAACTATGGCATTTTTTATTCATAAAAATTTTAAGAAGGGAAATACTTTTCTCCATTTAAACGGAGCTTATCATTCAGATTATTTTGAAGGAATTTTCTGGTTCCTTAAGCAGTATGATAAAAATTATAAAATTTCTGTTATAACGAGCGTCGAACAATCAGATTTATCAAAAACCACTGAAGAAAACACGGGCAAAGCGGATTATACGATTATTATTGACAAGAATATGACTAAAACATACTAAACTTCGTTTTCAGAAGATTCATCGTCAAAATTAACTCCAAGCAATTTATTACTTTCCGGTCCGGCGATTTCTTCAACACCCCGCAGTTTTCTTTGAATTTTTCTTGTTTGTGTCTCGGCTTTATCAATAACATTACTTGCTTCTTCAAGTTTCTTCTTGGTTTTTACAAGGATTTCACCGAAATTTTTAAATTCCGTTTTAATTGCTCCGAGGATTTCCCAAACCTCACTTGAGCGTTTCTCTATGGCAAGTGTTCTGAATCCCATTTGCAGACTATTTAAGAGGGCTGCAAGTGTTGTAGGACCTGTAATAATTATCTTATATTCTCTTTGTATTTGTTCAAATAATCCGGGATTTCTTAGAACCTCCGCATAAATACCTTCGAAGGGTAAAAAAAGTATTCCAAAATCCGTTGTATTAGGCGGATCTATATATTTCTCGCTTATATCTTTTGCAAAAAGTTTAATTTTGTTTATAAGTGATTTTCTGCTTTCGTTAATTGTTTCAGTTTCGGCTCTGTCATAAGCTTCCATTAAAACCTGGTAGTCTTCTGTCGGGAATTTTGAATCAATAGGCAGCAAAACTGAATTATTATTATCCTCTTTACCTGGTAATTTAACAGCAAATTCAACAATTGAATTTGAGCCTGCTTTCGTTTTAACATTGACTGAATATTGTTCAGGAGTTAATATCTGCTCCAAAAGATTTGCAAGTTGATACTCTCCCAATATCCCTTTTGTTTTAACATTCGACAACACTTTTTCAAGTTTTCCTACTCCGCTTGCAAGATTTTGCATTTCTCCTAATCCTCTGTGAACCAATTCGAGTCTTTCGCTGACTATTCTAAACGAATCTCCAAGTCTCTTTTCCAGAGTATTGCTTAGTTTTTCATCTACAGTTTCTCTCATTTTTTCCAGTTTCAGGTTATTGTCATCTTGAATCTCCTTTAGCTTATTCTCTACAGTTGCTCTTGTTTGCTCGGAAATCTTTATCTGAAGTTCGTTCATTTTATTTAGCTGTCCGGAAACCGAATCACTGAAATTCTTGATATAATTATTTAGCTCTTCCCTTCCTTCTTTGGAAAGCTTTGATGTCTCTTCTCTGTTACGTGATATTTCATCTTTAACCGCCTGTTCAACCCTGAATACTGGTTTTTCAATTTCTTCAATACTTAATTTTTTATCGGGTTTTGTCCGAATAATTATCAGAACTATATTGAACAACAACAGCAAAGCTATTATTATAAGTATAATTTCATTCATATTTTTTTCTTTCTATAATATTATTAGTTAATTAAATATAAAATTATATGAAAGTATTAAAATTTGGT